>NZ_JALZVX010000109.1 GCF_023299985.1 Lacinutrix sp.
CCATGTAGTAAGCTTTCGTAACCTCCTTGATTCGGTAGAAAAGAAGCTACTTGCCCAAAACTATCATTAAAAGCAACACCATAAAAAACAGAGTCTATAATATTACCTAAAGCACCAGCAAAAATAAATGCTAATGCTAAGAGTAATATTTTAGATTGTTGTTTTTTAATCGAAGTTATTAACCAATAACCAATACCAAAAATTGCAATAATTCTAAAAGTTGTTAAAGCCAGTTTGGCTATTCTATCACTTATCAAGCTAGGAGCAAAGTCACTTAATTTTGTTCCCCAAGCCATACCATCATTTTCAACAAAATAAATTTTAAACCAACTAAATATCTCTACAGATTCATGTAATTGAAAATGTGTTTTTATGTACAGTTTACTAATCTGGTCGATAAGTAAAATAATAATAATTAAAATCGAAACTTTTTTTAAAGACATTAAAAATGTTTGAAGCTAAAATAAGACTAATTTTTAGTTTTACAGATGTTAATATTTCCGTTAATTGATTTGATTTCTATATGATTTTGGGATTCTGTAATTTTTTCCGTCTTCAAAATTCCAGTTTTTGTTTTTGCTTTAATTCTAGCATTACTAGTCTCAATATATATATTGCCATTAAAAGTGTTAATAGTTGCATTGCCCGAAAAATTTAATAGTTGTGCATTGCCTTGGTTTAGTTCTAAAAGTAAATATTTATAGGTACCACTAATTTTAGCCGACGCTATTTCACTATTAATATTTAAGCTTAAATGTTCTGGTATCTCAAGGCTAATTTCTATAGAATGTACTTTGTGCGCATTTAATTTATCGTCTGTCTTATAGTCTAATTTAGGGTAATCACACGTTATTAAAAGGTCGTTTTTATCAACTTTACTTACTACATTGGTATTGCTTGTGTATTCGCCTTCAATATTAGAAGTTATTTTTATGTTTTTAGTAGTAGAAGTTTTTATGGTAATTTTAAATATTGCATCACCTTCAATAATAATAGATTTTATAGCGCTATTACTTATTGTTTTTTCTTCTATCTTTTGTCCGTAAAGTAAAATTACAGATAGAGAAAGTAGAGTAAATAGTATGCTTTTCATAAAAATAAATGTAATCAAAAAACGCCAACTAGTATGTAGCTGGCGTTTTGAATTTATTTTTTAACTATTATTTCATTTCTTTTATTAAATATAAATAAACAGGAAAGTGATCACTAAACCCATCTGTAAAACCTCCATCTGCGAAACTTCTTAACGGGTAACCTTTATAGCGTCCTTTTTTATTAGTCAAGTAATTTTTATTAAAAATTCCAGCTTTATAGAATCTAAATGAAGAAAAATCGGTTTCAATTAATGGCTTTGTAACCATAATTTGATCAAAAAGACTCCATGAATCTCTGTAAGCACCAGTACCTAAACCTTGTTTTTTAAACATATTAATAAAAGGATTATAGATACCTTTAATTTTTACGTTTTTCTTTTTCGATTTAGCTTTCAATACATCTTTAACACTTGCATTTGTAGGATTGTCATTTAAATCTCCCATCGTAATAATTTTAGCATAAGGATCTTTTACTTGTATAGAATCCATTAAGTGTTTGTTTAGTTTTGCAGCAGCAACACGTTTAGCGCGACTTCTTTCTTCACCTCCACGTCTTGAAGGCCAGTGGTTTACTATAACGTATATAAGTTCACCGTCTAATTTCCCGGAAACTAAAAGCTGATCTCTTGTATAAATACGATTTCTTGTAAGATCATCATAAATCTTTAAAGTATGCGAACTTTTAGAGATAGGTTGAAACAAATCTTTTTGGTACATCAAACCAACATCAATACCACGTCTATCAGGTGATTCAAAATGTACAATGCCGTAGTTTTTAGCTAAAAGTAGAGGGTCATTAGCAACATCTTCAACAACATTAACATTTTCTACTTCACATATGCCAATAAGTGCAGGAGTGTTTCCAGTAGTTTCAGTACCAATATCTGAAATTACTCGTGCCATATTATGTACTTTCTTTTTATAAATTTCTTCACGATTTGCTTTAATTTCCATCATTGGGCTAGCTTCATCGTTTTTTTCTGTGTCGTTTACAGTATCAAACAAATTTTCAAGATTATAAAAAGCCACAGTATGAATTTTATATTTTTTTTCTTCTTGAGCATTAACGCCTACAAAAGCAGCGATAAGTACAACTGTAAGCCATATTTTAAAATTCTTCATTAGTTATAAAGTTATGTTAATGTTATGCATGCATTCAAAATGCTTGCCAAAGGTAAATGTTTCTAATAAATAATGTAACTTTGCTCGCCTTAAATAACTATTATTTAATGTGTAAACTATTATTAACTATTATTTCTAGTATGAAAAAAAGTTTTTTTATTTTTTTATTTGGAATGTTTTCTTTCTGTACAATCTTCGCACAAGAAACGGTTGTAAAGGGTAGCGTAAAGGACGCTGTTACAGATGAGTTTATTCCAGACGTAACAATTACTGTTGAAGAAACAGGACAAACTGAAACTACAGATGGTTTTGGTCAGTTTAAATTTAGCCAGCCAATTCCTTTTGGAGAGCAAATGCTAAAAATTTCTAAAATTGGATTTTTAACAAAAAGATATCCTATTATAGTAAATGAAGGTAAAACAGTAGATATCCAAGACATGACTCTTGAAGTTGATAGAGGTGGACAGATAGACTTGTTTACAATTACATTGTCTGAAGAAGAATTAAATGATGACTCTAACGGTTCTGACAATGTTTCTGGTTTACTATCATCATCACGAGACGTTTTTCAAAGAACCGCTGCTTTCGAATTTAGTCCATCTTTTTTTAGAGTAAGAGGATTAGATTCAGACAACGGAAATGTATTAATAAATGGTATCGAAATGAATAAATTCGATACAGGAAGACCTCAATGGGGAAACTGGGGAGGACTAAACGATGTTGTTCGTAATCAAGAATTTTCTCAAGGACTTACACCTTCTGCTTATGCCTTTGGAGGCGTATTGGGAACTACAAATATCTCAACAAGAGCATCAGCTTATAGAGAAGGTGGACAAATTACTTATTCTTCTTCAAACAGAAGTTATACTAATAGACTTATGGCTAAGTATGCTACTGGTTTAATGGAAAATGGTTGGGCTTTTACCTTAATGGCAGGAAGACGTTGGGGAGAAGAAGGTTTTCAAGATGCTACATTATATGATGCAAATTCATTATTTGCAGCAATAGAGAAAAAAATTAACGATAAGCATAGTATAAACTTTACTTCAATTTACGCACCAAATAGAAGAGGTAGAACATCGCCTAATACACAAGAGGTTGTAGATTTAAAAGGAATAAAATATAATGAGTATTGGGGGTATTTAGATGGAGAGAAAAGAAACTCTAGAATTAGAGAAATAGAAGAACCTATTTTGCAATTATCTCACTTTTGGGATATTAGTTCTAAAACAAGTTTAAATACAACTGTCGCTTATCAATTTGGAAAAAGAGCAAGTAGTCGTTTAGATTTTCCAGGAGGAGCAAACACAAGTCCTGCATATTATCAAAATTTACCAAGCTTTCATTTATCTCAAATAAATGATGATGGCCCAAATTACTCAGCAGCATTTTTAGCACAGCAAGAATTTGTTAATGATGGTCAATTAGATTGGAATTCGTTATTTGAAGCTAATGTTTTTGATAATACAAACCCTAATAACCCATCTGCAGCATATGTATTGTATGATGATAGAACAGACGATAAAACAATTTCTGTAACTTCTTTATATAACACAGAAATTAATGAAAACATCTTATTTAATGGAGGTGTTAATTATAGAAGATTAAGATCTGAGAATTTTGCTGAAGTTGTAGATTTATTAGGAAGCAATACAGGTATTTCTAATACAGATGCATTTAGTCAACAAGATTTTGATTTGTTAAACCCAAATCAAGTTGCTGGAATAGGAGATAAGTTTAGATATAATTTTAATTTGTATGCTGAAGAGATTGGTGGTTTTGCTCAAGCACAATTTAAATATAATAAGATTGATTTTTTTGTAGCAGCAAACGTTACAAAAACAGAATACCAAAGAGAAGGTGTTTACAAAAATGGAAATCAAGTTTTTGATATCACTAATGATGATAATGATGTTATAGGTGAATTTGATAACTCTTCTGGAAAAGGAAAAAAATTAGACTTTACAGGTTATGGCGTTAAAGGAGGTTTTACATATAAAATTTCTGGAAAACATTTAATAGATGTTAATGCAGGTTATTTAACACAAGCACCTAACTTAAGGAACACTTATACTAATTCTAGAGAAAGTCAAGATTATGTAGGAGTTACAAGAGGTCAAAATTTTGAAGGTGTAGAAATAACCGAAGAAAAAATACAATCTCTAGATGCAAGTTATATCTTTAGATCTACCATAGTTAAAGCAAAATTAACAGGGTTTTATACTAAAATTGAAGATGCAAACGAAGTATCATTCTTCTTTGCACAAGGTGCAACTGCTTCTGGATTTATTCAAGAAACACTTGCAGGTGTAGATAAAAAGCACATTGGAGCAGAATTTGGAATTGAAGCTCAAATAACACCAACAATAAAATTAAAAGGAGCTGCTTCAGTTGGAGAATATACATACGATAATAACCCGTTTGTTTATTTAACATCAACATCAGACGATTTTCTTGATAGAAGTGGAGACGATGGAGCAGGAGCCGTAGAGGAGATTTTTCAAACCTCTATTAAAGATTACAAAGTAGCTGGTGGACCACAACGAGCATACTCAGTAGGATTCGAATATAGAGATCCTGATTATTGGTGGTTTGGCGCAACATCAAATTTTTTCTCTAATACCTATGTGGATATTAGTCCATTAGCACGTTCTTCATTTTTTACACAAGATAGTGATGGTAATACTTTTGCAGATTACGATCCAACAATTGCAAGAGAGTTACTACGTCAAGAAGAGATTGAACATTATATGGTAGTTAACCTAGTTGGTGGTAAGTCTTGGAAAGTAGGCGATAAGTTTATTGGCTTCTTTGCAAGTATTGGTAACGTATTAGATAAACAATACATAACAGGTGGTTTTGAGCAAGGACGTACAGCAGATTTTAGAGCATTAAGAGATGACAATGCTAGCTCAGGAAGAGTTTTTGCTCCAAAGTTCTTTTTTGGTAGAGGCGCAAACTACTTTTTAAATTGTTACGTAAGATTTTAGAAAATAAAAAAGAAAAGATTAAATTTAATAAATTAATTATTATGAAAACAAATAAAATTTTAACACTAGCATTTAGTTTAGTTGCATTGCTACTTATTAATTCATGTGTAGAAGACGATGATTTTTCTTTGCCAGAATTAACAATAGCACCAGTAAATGTAGCTGAGTTAGGATTACTTACCTCTTTTTCAAACATAGTAGCACGATATGATGCTGCTGTACTAGATGGAGAGCAAGTAGGTGTATTTTCTGTAGAAAATGAAGCGCCTTTATATGCTGTTGGTTATGTAGTTTCAGACGATGGAACAGGGAATTTTTTCGAGGAAATTAGTATTCAAAACTCTATAGATGGAAGCGATCCTGTTGGAGACGTAAGACGTGGATTAAAAGTTGAAATTAACGCAAGAGATCTTGGAGGTTTTTATAACTTTGGACGTAAAGTTTTTATAAAACTTAACGGTTTAGCTATTGGCTTAGAAAACGGTGTTTACACTTTAGGTAAGTCTAATGGTAATAGTTTAGAGCAATTAGAAGATGCTACTATAGGTGGTTTTAAAGAGTTTATTATTAGAGACCCAGAAGTTGTTACTATTACTCCTAAAGTTGTTGCTGTTGAAGATTTAACCGATAATGATGAAAACACATTTATCCAATTAACGAACTCTCAAATAGTAAAAGCTCAAAAAGAACTTACATTTGCTGGTGAAGCTGCAGATAGTTTTGATGGCTTTAGAACAATAACTAATTGTGATACTAATGCTTCAATAAGTTTACAAACAAGTACGTTTGCAGATTTTAAAGGCGCACAGTTACCTCAAGGTAGAGGGGCAATTTCTGGAATATACTCTAGGGATTTTGGTGACGATTTTAGTGTTTTAACGGTAAATACTGTAGATGATATAGATTTTAGTAATGCAGATAGATGCGATCCTATTGTTTTAGAATGTACAGATCCTGTTTCTACAGCTGTAACTGTTTTTAACGAAGATTTTCAAACCATTACTAATGAGTCACAATTAGACGCATTAGGTTGGACAAATGTTAATGTTTCTGGAGGAAGCGAGCGCTACGAAGACAACTCCTTTAGTGGTGATACATACATGAAGATTTCTGCATTTGGAACAAGCGAAAGCCCATTAGAAGCTTGGTTAGTAACTCCAGCAATAAACTTAGATGGTTCTACTAATGAAGAGTTAACTTTCGAAGTATCTTCTAACTTTGAAACTGGAAAAGTTTTAACTGCTTTAATTACAGAAAACTATACAGGAGATCCTTTAACAACTGAGTGGATAGAACTTGAAGCTAATATCCCAATTGGTGATGGTGGATTTGGAGATTTTGTAGCCTCTAACATTAATATCTCTTGTTTAAACGGAGATGTACATGTTGCCTTTAAATACTTAGGTGCAGCAGGTGGAGCAGAAACTAGATACCATATTGACGATATTAAAATTACAGGAATGTAATAAATATTGTTTTTAAATAATTTATATTAAAAACCTGATAGTTAATTTTATCAGGTTTTTTACTTTTAAACTATGACAGTTTTCGATCAATTTTTTTATTTCATGTTTTCTCGTTTTAAAGAACGTTACAAGCAAAAGGCTAATACCATTGCGTTGTTTTATACTTCGATATTACAAATAGCTTTAGCTTTTCTTTTAGGCTGTTTTTTCGCTGCTTTTTTAAGTCAGATGCATGTAGATACTATGTCTAAAGATAAAGCTTGGATACTTTTTATAATGCTATCGATAGCTATTCACTTTAAAAATTGGATTAGCTACAACGGTAAAACTAGAAAGGTGATGAATGCAAAATTCAATAAAAAGAAAGCGCCAAAGTATAACATGACTTTGCTTTTAGCACTGCCTTTTATTTGTGTTGGTTTTGGTTTACTATTACTTCAAGCTACGTAATTAAATTTTCATTATACATCTAAAAGCCCACTCATTGAGTGGGCTTTTTTCGTTTATAGATTCAAGGTTACCGATAATGGATTCAAACTAACTGCATGTAAATTAGTACTATGTTAAGGCCTTCATTTACTTAATATTTGCAGCGTAAATGCGCAATGTACAGTCTTCCTTTAATAAAAAACTAAAAAAAGGGTAACAAAATAACAACCATTGGTATCTAAAACTATACAAACAAATTAAAACTAAAATGATGAACAATTTTAAAAACATTATTAAACTACTTCTTGTTGTATTAGTATGCGCTTTGTCGTTTACTGCTAATGGACAACAATTAGAAAATGACACAAATTATTTTCAACTGTCACCACGAATTGGGTACGATTTTCCATCGTATAAAAATAACACACCTGCGATAGATTATAAAGGAGGATTAAATTTAGGACTCTCTTTAGATTACTATTGGAATACCTTTGGTTTAGGTATCGACTTAGATTACATTAAAAATAAACCAGAGAGTGTTTTTCAAACAGACAACCTTAATGATGCTTTTTTAGTGCCAATTACCGCAACTAATTTATCTGAAGATGGAATCACAAGAGTTTTCTATGGTATTGGACCAAATGCTCAATTTAGAAGCACCTCTGGAAAGTTTAAAACAGAGATTAATACACGTTTTGGTTTAGCTTCAATTAAAGGAGGTAGAACTTTGTTAGAAAATGCAAATCCAGGAAACGAACTATTAAACTTTCATGCAGGTTATGATGATTCTGGAGTATTTACATTTAAAGGTCAACTGCGTTTTACTTACATGCTAAATAATAATTTTGGTGTAAATGCAGGAGCTTACTATATGCGTCACTTTGGTGCTCAAGAATTGGTAGATCCTGTTTTAGGAATTTCGGCAGCACACCATCCTTTAGTACCATTTACAGATCCTACAGGAGCATCAGGAGTTACACTTGATCAAAATGGACCACTATTAAGAACAGAAGCTTGTGATTGCGATATTTCTTCTGTTGGCGTTTTTGCAGGAATTACTTATAAGTTTAGCAAAAATAAAGAGGTCTGCGAAGTTTGTGGTGATGACCATATGCCAAGATGTTGTGCAACTTGTGGTTGTGGAGTAACTGTAACAGCAATAGATAAATATTCTAATGAAAAATTACCATTTACAGATGTAGTATTAACAGATTTAAATGGAAATATTGTGCAATCTGGAGTAACTAACTCGTATGGAGTTGTTGTTTTTAATGATGTTGCTGAAGATGATTACGTTGTAAAAGGAAATTTTTTCGATATCAATTTAGATGAAGCTACTATTTCTAAAGCAGAGTTTAAAGCTTGTAAAAAAGATGGAAATAGTATCCAGAAAGTTGTAGAGTATGCAGATTTAAACTTCATTTTAAAAGGAGATGTGGTAGAATGTAATACTAACAAAGGTATTCAAGGCGTAGATGTTTTATTGAAAAATAAAATTGAAGCTGGACAAAAAAACACCTTGTCTGATGTAAATGGAGAATTTATTTTTCATCTAAAACAAGCTTCAACTTACGCTTTAAATGGTAGAAAAAACGGTTATTTTTCTAACGAAGTTGAAGTAACTACAACAGGAGTAGACCGTAATAAATCTTTATTTATTGATTTCGAAATGTGTGTAAACCCTTGTGGTCAAGCTATAAAATTAGATAATATTATTTTCAACTTAGACAAATGGGATATCCTAACTGCTGCTCGTCCAGATTTAGATTACGTAGTAAAGTTAATGCAAGATAATCCAACAATAAAAGTAGAAATGTCTTCTCATACAGATGCTCGTGGAAGTAATCCATACAATCAAGAACTGTCTCAAAAGAGAGCACAATCTACAGTAAACTACTTAATGACTAAAGGTGTTTCTAGAGATCGTTTAATTGCACGTGGTGCAGGAGAAACAGAGTTGTTAAACCGTTGTGTAGATGGAGTAACATGTGCAGAAAACGAACATACTATTAACCGTAGAACAGAGTTTAAAGTGGTTTGCCTAGAATAATTTAATAATATAAAAGAAGCTATTAATCAATGCCAAGCCAAGACGGATTTGTTTCATATTAATAATGAAGTCTTGGCTTATTTTAAAACAAAATATAATAAAAAAGAACCAAGCTTAATATGATTAATGATCTGAAGTATAGATGTTAAGAGCGAACACATTTTTTCAAGCAAAATAAATATAATAAAATGAACACAAAAAATATAATATTGAAAAATCAGGGTTTAAAATCTCTGTTTTTTGCAGGACTAAAATTAGTATTAATAACGTTAGTACTTTCAATGTCTTTTTCATGTAGTGATGAAGGTTGCGATTATGATGATCCATGTGTAGAATCATGTGAAATATTTGAAGACTTTGAAGACGAAACTTTAGGAACACAAGGAAATTGGATTGGTATTACAACAAGTAATGTTGAGTTTCAAACTAGAAATGGATCACAAGTATTATTTGTACAAGATGGTTCGGGAGGTACAATAGCCTATAACGGAGTTGATTTCCCAAGAGATTTTAACGCTCAAGGCTGTGCTCTTAGATTAGATATTGAATACTTATCAGGTTCTAATAATGGTTTAACAACAGACAATGGAATTGGTGTTTATAGTGACACAGATCCCTTAAACGCAGCTGTTAGAGCATTTTTTATTTTAAACGCCTCTAACCTTATAACTTCAGGTAATCCACCAACAACTATAGAAGTTCCTCTAGAATTAGCTTCAGGTACTACTTTACCATCTAATAGTTTTGGAACTTGGGTTATTAATCCTTCTACTACACCTGCAGCAGATGTAGCTAGTTTTAATACATTAATACAAAATGCACAAGGCGTTTATTTTGCTATAGATGAAGGAGAGAATCCTGCAGAGCAATGGTGGTTCGATAACTTCTGCTTTAAACAATGTTGTCCAAATTAATTTAATTAGTCTAACAAAACTAAAAGGCTATAAGAAGTATGGTCTTGGGTTTTATATTATTTAAATAACACCATATTTAACATTAATAAGTAAAATATTATCTTAGTAACCTAACTATTAATTAAACTAACTATAACATGAAAAATTTAGCATCAAAATCTCTATTAATTATTTGTGTAGCATTGGCAGTACTTCTTTTTAAGGAATGCGAAGCCAATAAAGAGTGTCAAGCTTATGATGAACCAACAGGTTTAATAGAACAATCTGTTGCAGAACAATACCATTTAGCATACAAAATAGAGGTAGAAACAGGCAATATTAATGTAGACGATAACCATGAGGTTTGGTTTAAATTGGATGAATTAGAAAATTACATTAAGTATGTAAAAAAGAATGCAGAAGATGAAGGGCTTACAGATTTAGGAATGCGAGTATATCTAGGTTCATTAAATAATGAAACAAACGTATTTTTTGCTCCAACACATTCTGAAATAACAAGAACTCAAGACGATAGCGATTTGTCTAGAAAAAATACAAGTAGTAGTGCTTTAAATATGGGAGATCCTGGAAAAGTTGTATATCCTTAAATCATGACAATATTTCATTTAAAAGTAGGAATGTGGATTGTTCAAATAATGGCGCTAATTATTGCCATTATTTATTGGAAACATTATAAAAACACATTCCAACGCTATTTCCTGTTACTATTGTTTTTAATAGTAGTATCAGAGATTTCAGCAACTATTGTAAAAGAAATATTCGGTTTGAGATCCTTTCCTATTTATAATGTTCTTTCAATTCTTAGTTTTTTATTTTATTTATTTTGGTTTAAAAAAGATCTGAATCAAAAGCAACTAGTAAACAGTTTACTAGTGTTATTTAGTATAGCAACATTATTTTCGGCATATAAAGATCGCTTTATACATGGCCTTATGGAAATCATGTGGATAGCAGGAGCAGTAACAATATTAATAAGCTCCTTCTTGTTTTATTTAGATTTACTAAATAATAAAGAAGTTGTAAAATATAAATCAACACCAAAATTTTGGATTGTTACTGGATTGCTAATTTATCACATAGGTTATTTACCTTTATTACTATTTAAAGACTATATAGGAGCTAATACATTTTATTATAGAGTTCCAATTTTAATTTTAAACATAATTTTATACGGTAGCTTTATTAAATCATTTTTATGCTGGAAACCTCGGAACATATAAACCAGATTTTTCTAATATTATTTGCTATAGCCTTAATTATTATTGTTGCTGTAGTTTTATTATTTGTAACATTCAACAACCGTAAAAACAAACTTGTACAAGAACAATTAGAAACCAAACTAAACAACCAAAAAAGACAACACAAGTTAGAGTTAAATGCTTTGCGTGCACAAATGAATCCTCATTTTGTACATAATTCTTTAAATGCAATACAGTACTATATTCAGTTAAACGAAGTTGAAAAAAGTGAAGATTATCTTGCAAAATTTTCAAAATTAATGCGATTGTTTTTCGAGTATTCGCGAAAGCAAACCATTAGTTTAGAGAACGAATTACAACTACTAAATAAATATCTCGAAATTGAAAAATTAAGATTCGAAGAAGGTCTTAATTATAACGTTGAGGTTGATACTAAGCTTGATATTGAGGATTTATTTTTACCACCAATGATTTTGCAACCAATTCTAGAAAATGCAATAAATCATGGCATTTTTCATAAAGAAGGACAAGGTATATTAGAATTAAAGTGTGTTTATGTAAACGACACTGTCTTTAAAATAGAAGTAGTAGATAATGGAATAGGTATAAATAGAGCACGAGAATTATCTAAAAACAAAAAGAAAACACATACAGAACATTCCAGTTTTGTACTTGAAGAGCGCTTGTTATTACTAAAAGAAAGTAATAATTGGGATATTGATTTTACAATTTTAGACCGCTCTGAGACTCAAGAAAACCAAACAGGAACAAGAGTTGTTTTAATATTTAAAGACGTTGAAAATGAACATTAAAACCATCCTAATAGACGATGAACGTAAAGCACTAGCGATTCTCAAGAATAAGCTAGAACGCTTATGTCCAGATATTGAAATTATTGCGGAGACCCAAAACCCAAAAGAAGGTATCAAACTTATTAAAGACTTAAAACCAGACCTGGTTTTTCTAGACATTGCAATGCCAGAGTTAAGTGGTTTCGATGTTTTAAAACAGTTTGAAAAACCAGAATTTGAAATCATTTTTGCAACCGCTTTCGATAATTATGCAATAGAAGCCATAAAACATTGTGCTATTGGTTACCTAGTAAAACCTGTTGATAATAGTGATTTGGTTGAAGCCGTAACTAACGCAAAACAAAATATTGAAGAGAAAACAGCACTTATTAAAAACAAGCAATTAATAGAGAATTTAGGCGTGCAAACGTTTCAGAAAAAGAAAATAATTATACCAAGTATCGATGGCTTAGAATTTGTAAAAATTGAAGATATAATACATTGCGAAGGCGAAACCGGTTACACTAAAATTCATTTAAAAAACGGAAAACCAATGTTGAGTTCCAACAGTATTGGGCATTTTAATAAACTTTTAGAGCATAATAATTTTTATTTAGTACACAAATCGCACCTTATAAACTTAAGTTATATAGATAAGTATTTAAACGAAGGTTATGTTGTTTTAGATACAACAATTAAAATCCCAGTGTCAAGAAACCGAAGGCAGGATTTTTTAGAGCAATTAAAAAAATAGATCCTGAGCAAGCCTAAAAGTATTAGCATGTGCATCTATAATTGTTTTTATATCTGGACTGTAACCTCCTCCCATACTGCACATAACAGGAATATTATTTACTTTACAGATTTCTAAAACAAATTGATCTCGCGCTTTACAACCAGCAATAGATAAGCCTAGTTTTCCTAATTTATCTGTAGCAATAACATCTACACCACATAAATAATAAATAAAATCAGGTTGTTGTTGTTTTATTAAAAGTGGAAGTGTTTTATATAAAATAGACAAATATTCTTGATCTCCAACATTGTTTTCTAGTGCAATATCTAAGTCGCTTTCTTCTTTTTTAAAAGGATAATTGTGCTTTCCATGCACAGAAAACGTAAAAACAGAAGCATCATCTTTAAATATCTCGGCAGTACCATTTCCTTGATGTACATCTAAATCTACAATTAATATTTTTTCTGCTAACTTGTTTTTTTGCAGGTATCTAGAACCAATGGCTTGATCGTTAAGCATGCAAAAAGCTTCTCCACGGTTTGTATAAGCATGATGCGTTCCACCAGCAATATTCATAGCGATACCATATTTTAAAGCAAATTCACTAGCTTTAATTGTGCCATTAGCTATCGTTATTTCTCGCTCTACTAAAACTTCGCTTAAAGGAAATCCTATTTTTCTTGCTGCTCTTTGGTCTAAAGTGATATTTAATAAATCGTAAAAATAGTCTGGTGTGTGTACTGCAAGAATTGGTGCTTCATTTATCATACGCTCAGGCTCAAAAAAATTATCTTTTTTGCAGGTGCCTTCGTGTATCAATTGCCCTGGAAGTAGTTCGTATTTAAGCATTGGAAACCGATGGTTTTCTGGCAAAGGATGACAATAAATAGGATGGGATGCAATTTTTAACATCTTATTTGTTTAGCTTTAATTGAATACGTTTTCTAGCAACATCTACCTCTAAAACTTTTACAATAATTTGCTCATTTAAATGTACATGCTCGTTTACGTCTTTTACAAAACTATCACTTAGGTTAGATACATGTATCAAGCCACTTTCTTTAATTCCAATATCTACAAAACAGCCAAAAGCAGTAATATTATTTACTATTCCAGGTAATAACTGTCCAGAATGTAAGTCGGTTATAGCTTTTATATTTTGGTTAAAACTAAAAACCTTAGCAGTTTCTCTAATATCTAAGCCAGGTTTTTTAAGTTCTTTAATAATATCTTCAAGCGTTAAAAGCCCAGTAGTTTCTGTGTAATATTTTTTTAAATCTATTTTCTGAAGAATGGCCTCGTTACCAATTAATTTTTCAACTGAAACACCTTCATCTTTTGCCATTTTTTCGACAATTTTATAACTTTCTGGATGCACTGAAGAATCGTCCAATGGATTTTTAGCCTCTTTAATTCTAAGGAAAGCTGCGCCTTGCTCGAAAGCTTTTCCGCCTAAACGTGGTACTTTTTTAATAGCATTTCTAGATTTAAAAACACCATTTTCATTTCTGTAATTAAAAATGTTTTCGGCTAATTTAGGTCCAATTCCAGAAACCGAACTTAGTAAAGGCACACTTGCAGTATTAATATTTACACCTACACTATTTACGCAATTTTCAACCACAACATCTAATTGCTTTTGAAGCTTGTTTTGGTCAACATCATGCTGATATTGTCCAACACCAATAGATTTAGCATCAATTTTCACTAACTCTGCTAAAGGATCTTGTAAACGCCTACCAATAGAAACCGAACCTCTTACAGTAACATCATAATTAGGAAACTCGTCTCTAGCAATTTTGGAAGCCGAATAAATACTTGCTCCAGCTTCACTAACTACAAATACTTGTACCTCATTTTTAAAATGTATTTTTTTAACTATAGCCTCAGTTTCGCGAGATGCTGTGCCATTTCCAATAGCAATGGCTTCAATTTTATAAGCTTCAGTTAAGGAAGATAGTTTTTTAATAGCACCAATACTATCACTTTTTGGAGGATGCGGATAAATAGTTTCGTTATGTAATAAACCACCTTGCGCATCTAAGCAAACTACTTTACAACCAGTTCTAAATCCTGGATCGATAGCTAAAACACGTTTTTCGCCTATAGGTGATCCTAATAATAATTGTTTTAGGTTTTTTGCAAAAACTGTAATTGCTGCTTCATCTGCTTTTTCTTTAGCATTACTCAATGCTTCGTTACTTAACGAAGGAAACAATAAGCGTTTGTATGCATCAGAAATGGCGAGTTCTATTTGGTCTGCACAAGCATTACGAGATTTAATAATTCTACGGTCTATATTTTCGAGTGCTTTTATGTCGTCTATTTCAATTTTAACACGAATAAAACTTTCGTTTTCTGCTCTTAAAATAGCAAGTAACCTGTGAGACGGAATACGTTGTAAACTTTCGGACCAATCGAAATAATCTCTAAATTTTTGAGCCTTTTCGTCCTCGGTTTTTGCTTTAATAACTTTGGTTGAAATTTGAGCATGACGCTCCAGTTGATTTCTTAAACTATTTCTAATATCTAATCGCTCGTTAATCCACTCTGCAATAATGTGTCGTGCGCCTTCTAAAGCATCATCAAAACTAGTCACATCTCCTTTTACGTATTTGTATGCAATAGATTCAATATCGTTTGCATTTTGACTCATTATTATTTTAGCCAATGGTTCTAAACCGTTTTTACGAGCAGTTTCAGCTTTAGTTTTTCGTTTTTTCTTGTATGGTAGGTATAAATCTTCGAGTGTTGTTAAATATGTACACGCTTTAATTTTAGCTTTTAAATCTTCAGTTAAAACGTCCTGTTCTTCTAAAGCCTTTAAAATTGCTTTTTTTCGTTTTTCTAAAGTTTCAAACTGTTCTTTGTATTTTACAATGTCTCCAATTTGTACTTCGTCTAAATTACCTGTTGCTTCTTTTCTGTAGCGCGAAATGAATGGGATAGTTGCATCTTGATTTAACAACTCTACAGTGTTTTTTATAGAAGTTTCTGGAAGTCTGGTTTTAGAAATTATATATTTAATTAATGCTGTCATTCACTATAAAATGTAAGTAGCTAAAATACCATTTTATACTTTTAGAATAAGAAATAGAATAAAAATAAGTACTTTTTTAACCGTAAAATTTTCGAGAATAATACATCTTGTATCTTCTAAAGCGTCATTAATGTCTCCTTATTGCATCTTTAAATGCAATTAATTCAACATCGTTAGTAATTTGACTTATTATAGTTTTAATGAAAGTACTATTAAAATTAATGTTTAGAATATTAAGAAAAGTGTTTACCTATTAAAAAATTAATTATTACTTAAAAAGTATAATAAACAAACTTCTTTTTCTAACTTTAGAAATCTAAATGAGATTTGAATGCCTAAAAACGAAAACTTAAAAACTATTACAAATGTTTTTAAAAAGTATATTCTAATCTTTATCGTGACTATGCCAGTGATGTCTTGTACTGTTTGGCAATGGCGTTCTAATGATGTTGAAATAAAAGAGTATTTTGATAAAAAACAGATCTCAACAGATATTTCTTATTATGATGTTGATAGTTTAGATTTAAAAATTAGAGTGCTTCAAGTTAAAGAATCTAGAAAGGACATTAACTTGGTGTTTTTTCATGGTTCTCCAAGTTCATTATCTGCGTGGAATGCATATTTAAATGACAGCACTTTTATAAAGGAAGCAAACTTGTATGCTATAGATAGACCAGGTTATGGTTACTCTAATTTTGGAGAAGAAATGACTTCTATTACAAAACAAGCTCATATTATGAGCAGTTTAATTAATGCATATAAACTAGAAAATGTTATTGCCATTGGATCTTCTTATGGTGGACCATTAGCTGCTAGGTTAGCGGCAATAAATAACAATGTAAAAGGAGTTGTTATAATTTCGCCAGCAATAGATCCAAAACAAGAGAAGAAAATTTGGGGATCTAGATTAACACAATGGTGGATAACACGATGGTTAGTGCCTACAGGTTATCGTGTTGCTGGAGATGAAAAAACAACGCATGTTAGAGAGTTACAATTATTAGAAAACGATTGGAAATTAGTACATGTGCCTGTTTTACATTTTCATGGTAATATAGATGATATTGTACCTTACGGAAATGTAACTTATACAGAAAAACAGTTTAGTAATATTAAGATTATTACCACACCAGAAACAGGGCATGAAATAGCTTGGGCAAGATCTGAATTAATTAAACCACATATAATAGAACTAATAAAAAGTATTTTTAAAGAATAATTTAACTTATATGTAATCCATTATTAACATTTGCATCATCAGGATTTACAAAAACTAGTTTTCCTTCTTCATTTTCAGTCATTAAAATCATGCCTTGGCTTTCTACTCCACGTAAAGCTCTAGGTGCTAAATTAACCAAAACGGTTACTTTTTTACCAACTACCTCCTCAGGTTTAAAGCTTTCTGCAATTCCAGATACAATAGTTCTAATATCTATTCCAGTATCTACTTTTAAAACTAAAAGCTTTTTAGTTTTAGGCATTTTTTCGGCTTCTAGAATAGTACCAACACGAATGTCTAATTTTGTAAAATCATCAAAATTAATTTCTTCTTTTTGTGGTTCTAAAACTTTATTTGCCGCTTCGTTAGCTTTTTTACTAGCTTCTAATTTATCTATTTGTGCTTGTATTTCGCTGTCTTCAATTTTAGCAAATAATAACTCGCCTTTACCTATTTGGTGATTTGCTGGAAGTAAAATTTCTTTAGTTGAAATATCTTCCCATGTGGATTCCGCATCAAGTGCAGAAAAACAAAGGATTCCTTTTAATTTAGTTGAGGTAAACGGTAAAAACGGTTCACTTAACGTTGCTAAAGCAGAAGCTATTTGTAGCGCAACATACATAATGGTTTTTGTGCGTGCTTCGTCTGTTTTAACTAATTTCCATGGCTCTTCGTCTGCTAAATACTTGTTTCCAAGTCTTGCTAAATTCATTAATTCTTGAGAAGCTTCTCTAAAACGGTAACGCTCTAAAGAGCTTTCTATAACACTTGGAAAAGCTTTTATTGTTGCTAAAGTGTCTTCATCTATTGTAGAGAAATCACTAGGAGTAGGAACAATACCTTCGTAGTATTTGTTGGTTAAAACAACCACACGATTAATAAAATTACCAAAGATGGCAACCAATTCATTATTGTTTCTAGCTTGAAAATCTGCCCAAGTAAAATCGTTATCCTTTGTTTCTGGTGCGTTTGCTGTTAGTGCGTAACGTAATACGTCTTGCTTATCTGGAAAATCTTGTAAATAATCTGGTAACCAAACTGCCCAGTTTTTAGACGTTGAAAGCTTACTGCCTTCTAAATTTAAAAATTCGTTTGCAGGCACATTATCTGGTAAAATATAAGAACCTTCTGCTTTTAGCATTGCTGGAAAAATAATACAGTGAAATACAATATTATCTTTACCAATAAAATGCACTAGTTTAGTGTCTTCATCTTTCCAGTATGGTTCCCAATCTTTACCTTCTCTTGCTGCCCATTCTTTGGTAGCAGAAATATAGCCAATTGGTGCATCGAACCAAACGTATAATACTTT
>NZ_JALZVX010000110.1 GCF_023299985.1 Lacinutrix sp.
CCAGATGCTACAGAATCTCCAACTGCTGTTGCTAAAAGATTTTTACAAGTAGAAACTGGCGCTTTTTATGAAAGCTTTGAAGATAATAATTTTAGAACAGAAGATTTTACTTTAAACACCATGTTAGTGCGTTATGGATTATTAGATAATTTAGAACTTCGTTTAGGTTATAATTATACAGATAGTAAAACAAGATTTGATGGTGATGAAATTGCTTCATTTACTAGTTTTTCGCCTTTATTACTAGGTTTTAAAACTACTATTGCAAAAGAAAATGGAGCAATGCCTGAAATTGGTTTTCTAGGACATTTAAATTTACCTTTTTCAGTTAAAAAGGAACTAAGACCAGAAAATACAGGAGTAGATTTTAGATTTTCTTTTGCGCATACTTTAAACGAAAAATCAAGTTTATCATACAATATTGGAGCTGCTTGGGAGAATGATAATCCAGAAGCTGCCTATCTCTACACTATTGCTTATGGTTATAGTTTAACTAATAAAATTGGAGCTTATATAGAGTTTTATGGTGATTTTCCAGAAAACAACAAAGCAAATCATTTTTGGGATGCTGGACTTACATATTTAATTTCTAATAATGTACAATTTGATGTTACGGTTGGTTCTAGTATTACCAAAGGACAAGATATTTTAGTTAGTACAGGCGTTAGTTTTAGAATACCAAAATCATAACAAATTAATATGAAAAAAAACATACTCATAATTGCAATTACAGTACTATTATTCAACTGTAAAAACGACACAAAACAAAATAATGGAAAACTAAATGTTGTAACTACAACCTCTATGATTACCGATTTAGTAAAAAACATTGGTGGAGACCATATTAATATTCAAGGTTTAATGGGAAGTGGAGTAGATCCGCATTTATACAAAGCAAGCGAAGGCGACGTTACTAAATTAGTTAACGCAGATGTTATTTTTTATAACGGCTTGCATCTAGAAGGAAAACTTGTTGAAGTGTTCGAGAAAATGGGAAGTAACACCAAAACACCAATAGAACTTGGTGCAGTTTTAGATAAATCGCAATTAATTGGTTCAGATTATTTTGCTTCAAATTACGATCCACACGTATGGTTCAATATTGCTTTTTTTAAGCAATTTTCCAATAAAGTAACAGTAATTTTATCTGAAAAAAATCCTGAAAATGCGAATAGTTTTGTTAAAAATGAAAAACTATTCCTTCAGAAATTAGAAGCTTTAGAACAAAACGTTTTGGCAACTATTGAAACACTTCCAAAGGAAAAAAGAATACTAGTTACTGCTCACGACGCATTTAATTACTTTGGCAAAAACTACGGCTTTAATGTTGTTGGCTTACAAGGATTGAGTACAGCAACAGAAGCTGGTGTTCAAGACGTGCAAAAACTAGCTGCTTTTATAATCGAGAATAAAGTAAAAGCCATTTTTGTAGAAAGTTCTGTGCCAAAACGTACCATTGAAGCTTTGCAAGCTGCAGTGAATTCTAAAGGACACGACGTTGTTATTGGAGGAACATTATTTTCTGATGCGCTTGGAAATGCTGGAACTGTAGAAGGTACTTATGTTGGGATGTTTGAATATAACGTGAATACAATTGTTAATGCATTAAAATAATGGATAAAAAAATAGCCGTAAAAGTAGATGATTTAACAGTAGCTTACAACTATAAACCAGTGCTTTGGGATATCGATTTGGAAATTCCAGAAGGTGTTTTAATGGCTATTGTTGGACCAAATGGTGCAGGAAAATCGACACTTATAAAGTCTATTTTAGGTATATTAAATCCTATAGCTGGTAGTGTTGCTATTTACGGGAAACCTTATAAAAAACAACGACAACTAGTTGCTTACGTTCCACAAAAGGGAAGTGTAGATTGGGATTTCCCAACCACAGCTCTAGACGTTGTAATGATGGGAACCTATGGAAGCTTAGGTTGGATAAAAAGACCAAGACAAAAAGAAAAAAAAGCTGCTTTAGAAGCTTTAGAAAAAGTAGGCATGTTAGCTTTTAAAAGTAGACAAATTAGCCAGTTATCTGGTGGACAACAACAACGTATTTTCCTAGCACGTGCTTTAGTACAAAATGCTTCAATCTATTTTATGGATGAGCCTTTTCAAGGTGTTGATGCTACAACAGAAATAGCCATTATTAATATTTTAAAAGAATTACGAAAAGCTGGTAAAACAGTAATAGTCGTGCATCACGATTTGCAAACTGTACCAGAATATTTTGATTGGGTTACGTTTTTAAACGTGAAAAAAATTGCCACAGGTCCAGTTAAAGACATCTTTAATGATGATAATTTAACCAAAACTTATGGTATTAACTATAAAGTGAGTATACAGGAGTAAGCTCGCAGCGATCAGTCTCAGTATTCTTTGTTTACTCTATTAAATAAAAGATAATGTAATTTCAAGTGGTTTTTGAAGTATGAAGAAATTGTATCGAGAGGCCTTTAAAAAAGTTTTCGATACAATTCTGAAAGAAAAATTTGGAATCACTCGAACTGACACATAATAAAATAGATTTCTGTTTTCGCAGGAATGACAAAAATGGACATAACAGAATATTTTCAACTAGTCTTCACCGACTATACACTAAGAACAATAACACTTGGTACAGCCATTTTAGGAGCTGTTACAGGCATGTTAGGCAGCTTTGCTGTACTTAGAAAACAAAGCTTGCTTGGAGACGCTATTTCGCATGCCGCATTACCTGGAATCGCAATTGCTTTTTTAATTACAGGTGCAAAAGACACAAATACATTACTTTTAGGCGCTCTAGTGAGTGGACTAATTGGTACGTTTTGGATTCGTGGAATCGTTAAGAAAACACACTTAAAAAGCGATACTGCTTTAGGCTTAATTCTATCATTATTTTTTGGTTTTGGAATGTTATTATTAACATTCATTCAAAAACAACCAAACGCAAATCAAGCAGGATTAGATAAATATTTATTTGGTCAAGCTGCAACGTTAGTAGAAAGTGATGTTTGGTTAATGGCAATTGTAACAGGCTTATGTTTACTAGTTTTATTATTATTTTGGAAAGAATTTAAACTCTTGTTATTTGATGCTGACTATACCAAAACATTAGGTTTCAATACTAAATTTATAGATATACTAATCACCAGTTTTATAGTTTTAGCTATTGTTTTAGGATTACAAACTGTTGGAGTAGTACTAATGAGTGCCATGCTTTTAGCACCTGCTGCTGCTGCACGACAATGGACAAATAGTTTAGCCACTATGGTTTTTTTAGCGGCTATTTTTGGAGCCTTTTCTGGTGTTTTTGGTACTGCCATTAGCGCAAGTCAAACCAATTTGTCAACAGGACCAGTAATTGTTTTGGTAGCATCGGTTTTTGTTTTCTTTTCGTTTGTGTTTTCTCCAAGTCGTGGTTTACTATTTAAACAAATTCGTCTTATACGAAATCGTCGTGATTTAGAACTTCATAAAACATTAGCTTTTATGCATAATATTGCTGAAACACATGATGATATTTCGCATCCACATGCTATTAAATTACTAAATAATTTCCAAGGTTACACACGTAAAACACTGCAAAAACTAGTAGAAAAAGATTATGTAGAACTTCAAGCCAATATGTGGAGTTTAACCAAAACTGGCTTTGAAACTGCCGCAAATTTATACACTAAACAAACTACAGAAGATGAATAGTGCTCAAATAGAAATACAACTTATAGCAAGTTTAGTAGCTATTGCATGTGCTATTCCAGGTACATTTCTAGTGTTACGTAAAATGGCGATGATAAGCGATGCCATAAGTCATTCTATACTTCCTGGTATTGTTATTGGGTTCTTTATTACACAAGATCTAAACTCACCACTATTAATTTTGTTCGCTGCTTTTACAGGGATTATTACAGTAGTTTTGGTGGAGTATATTCAAAAAACCGGACTAGTAAAAGAAGATACAGCTATTGGCTTAGTGTTCCCTGCTTTGTTTAGTATTGGTGTTATTTTAATTGCTAAAAATGCTAACGATGTGCATTTGGATGTTGATGCAGTTTTATTAGGTGAATTGGCTTTTGCACCTTTCGATAGATTACTAATTCTTGGAACAGACGTTGGCCCAAAAGCATTATGGATTATTGGTGTTATTTTACTAATAACAATTACGTTATTAATTGCTTTTTTCAAGGAATTAAAAGTAAGTACATTTGATGCTGGTTTAGCTGCCTCACTTGGTTTTTCTCCGGCGATTATTCATTATGGATTAATGAGTGTTGCTTCAGTTACAACCGTTGGTGCTTTTGATGCTGTTGGTGCTATTTTAGTAGTCGCTTTAATGATTGCACCAGCTGCAACAGCCTATTTATTAACTACAGATTTAAAGAAAATGCTTTCACTTGCCATTAGTTTTGGAGTGTTAAGTGCAATTTCTGGTTATTGGTTTGCGCATTGGCTAGATGCTTCAATTGCTGGTTCTATTACAACCATGCTAGGTTTACTGTTTTTATTGGTTTATTTATTTGCGCCAAGTAAAGGTGTTATTGCAGTTATGTATCGCGAAAAACAAAAACGTACCGAAGTGTCTTTATTAACCTTTTTACTCCATTTAAAAAACCATAATGAGTTAGAAGAAAGACATGTAAACCATCTTCGAGAGCATATTAATTGGCAAAAAGTAAGAGCCAAAACAGTACTAGAATTAGCGCTCAAAAATAATATGATTGTGGTTAATGAAAGTATTGTTTCACTTACTCAAAAAGGCAACACTTTTACATCTAAAGCGATTGATTATATTATTACCAACGAAGATGCCCAAATCGAGGACATGAAAGATGATTTCTTTTTGTTTAGAGGCTAATTATAGCATATAAATTAATTGAAGCATTCATAGCTTATGTAAAATCACTTCTATTTCAATAGATATTTATACCCGAAATGGTATAACTTTGTATTATATAATTATTTATGTTAGAAAAGAAAGATATAGCGCTAGAAAGCGCCGTTTTAATTGGTGTAGTTACTAAAACGCAAAACGAAGTTAAGTCTAAAGAATATTTAGACGAGTTAGAGTTTTTAACATTTACAGCAGGTGGAGTAGTAAAAAAACGATTCACTCAAAAAATGGAAATGCCTAACCCTAAAACTTACATTGGTACAGGTAAAATGGAACAGGTGCGTAAGTATATTCACGATAATAAAATTGGCACAGCTATTTTTGACGACGAATTGTCTGCCTCCCAAGAGCGTAGTATTAGTAAAATATTAGAATGTAAAGTACTAGATAGAACAAATCTTATTCTCGATATTTTTGCACAACGCGCGCAAACAAGTTATGCAAGAACACAAGTAGAATTAGCACAATGCGAATATTTACTACCAAGATTAAAAGGTATGTGGACACACCTTGAACGCCAAAAAGGTGGAATAGGAATGCGTGGACCTGGAGAAACAGAAATTGAAACAGACAGACGTATCGTAAGAGATCGTATTTCGCTGCTTAAAGACAAAATCAAGGTAATTGATAAGCAAATGTCTGTACAGCGCGGAAATCGTGGTAAAATGGTTCGTGTGGCCTTGGTTGGATACACAAACGTAGGTAAATCTACTTTAATGAACACTGTTAGCAAAAGTAAAGTGTTTGCAGAAAACAAACTTTTTGCAACCTTAGACACTACTGTTAGAAAAGTAGTAATCCAAAATTTGCCCTTTCTTTTAAGCGATACCGTTGGTTTTATACGTAAACTTCCAACGCAATTAGTAGATAGTTTTAAAAGTACTCTAGATGAGGTTCGTGAAGCAGATATATTACTTCATGTAGTAGATATTTCTCATCCTAATTTCGAAGATCATATCGCATCTGTAGACAAGGTTTTAGGCGAAATAAATAGTGGTGATAAGCCTGTTATTATGGTTTTTAATAAAATTGATGCCTACGAAGCTAAACCTTTTGATAAAACCGATTTAATTGCTAAACGTACCGAAGAGCATTACAGCCTTCAGGAATGGAAAAAAACGTGGATGAATAGAGTTGGTAAAAACAACGCGCTATTTATATCTGCATTAAACAAAGAGAATTTAGAAGACTTTAAAAAGCGTGTTTACGAAGAGGTTAGAGAAATCCACGTAACACGTTTTCCGTATAATCATTTTCTGTATCCAGATTACGATTATGCTAATATGGGAAAAGAAGAAGAATAAAATAATTTGGGCGTTACCTAAAGGTCAGGCTGTACGCTATATCTTTTATTTGCCATATATGGCAGCAAATAAAAGGATACCGCTTCCATCCTTAACGCAAATAAAAAAGGTGAAACATTTCTGTTTCACCTTTTTTATTGAGTAGTACTTTGTATTATAGACTATAACTTAATCCTAATAACCAGTAAGATTGTAATTTGTTATCTCCATCAGCTAAATTTACACCTTGGAAATTAGCAGCTTCTTGTTTGTTGCTTCTTAAACCAAAGTCAAAACCAACACCAATCATTTTCCATAAAGTATAGCCAAATGAGTTAGTCCAAGTTACGTTAGATAAATCTCCATCACTATAACTTTGGAAAGTAGATAGGTTAGACTTGAAGCTAATAGCACCAATTTGTCTTGTATAATCTGCAACAATTTTAGCACCTAAAGAAGATTCGAAAACAGAATCTCCACTAGCAAATACAAAGTTGTAGTTTAATGGGTGAATAACAACAATTAAGTTTTCTAAAGGAGTCCAAGTTCCACCAACACCAACATCTAAATATCCAGGATCGTTAAAGTTGTCTAATAAAGTAGTTCTGTATTCCATTAAACCAGATACAGCAAAGTTTTTAGTAATGTTTCTTCCGTATAGAGAAGAGATATTAAATACATCTGTAGTTGCATTAAAATCTTTATCATCTACCTCAAGAGCAGTTCCTTCTAAAATATCATTAGATTTATCATCTAATTTTACCCAGTTTAAGTTTGTTGTTAAAGCGTTTCTCCAGAAAAATTTATCTTCAATTAAGTTTGCATAAGCATTAACAGATATACCAATGTTTCCAGATGCATTATCAGGAGAACCTTGAGAGTACCAGTTGCTAAAGTTAGAAAGTGTTCCACCTACTGTTCCAAAAAGACCTTTTCTCCATCCTGGAAGAGCATCTATTTTAGCTTGTAAAGCATTAGCTTCTCCTTGAGCAGCATCTGCAATGGCTTGCTTTTCAGTTTTTTGAGCTACTAAATCTTCTTTAGTTTGTGCATTCATCGATACAATTCCGACAAAAAATACAGATAATAGTAATAATTTTTTCATGTTTATTAATTTAAAGTTTATTAATTTAAAATTTTTTAAAAATCCTGAGCAAAGATATGCTTTGTAATAACTTAATCAAAAATATTACAATAATATAATATACTGATATTCAATTAGTTAGTAAATATTAAGTGTTGTTAGCTTTTAAAAAGTGGTACAAAGGAGCAAGCCTCTCCATACATTAAAGATTTCGCTACTGGTTTAAGCTTTTTTACAAGCATAGTGTAAGCGTTTACAGGCACTGGCTTACTAGCACAACCTTTAATAATTATAGGTTTATTTCTAAAAAATTCTATATCTATTTGGTTGATAATGTCCTGGTAAATGGAAGTCTCTAAATCCTCTAAAGTTCCAATAACGGCTTTTTCGACAAATGGTTCTAAATTTACGACCAAAAGCATAAAAGCCCAAGCAGGAATTATAGCATCTGTAGAACATTTTAATGCTATATATTGATTTTGGTGTTGAGACCAATTGTAGTTTTTTACAAGTTCACGAAAATTTTTCTCTCTAAGAACTAAACCTTCAAATAGCCAGTCTTTAATATCAAACAAGACACGATCACCTTCAGGATAATAGTCCTCAAGGTCAAAAGTGACTAATTTACTATTCGCTACGCGATTTATTATTTCGTCTTTCAAAATGAATTTATAATGTTGAAAAAGTTAAAAGTATTTAAGTTGAAACTTTATAAAGTATAAAATGTTTTTAGTTTGAGTAATCACAATAGAGTTAGACTGCTAACTTGAGACTATATACTGTTAACTAATTTTATAGCATGCCAAGTTCTAGTTTCGCTTCCTCACTCATTAATTCTTGTGTCCAAGGAGGATCGAAAGTAATTTCTACTTTTGCATCGTTAACATCCTTTAGTGATTTTACTTTTTCTTCTACTTCTAGAGGAAGTGTTTCTGCCACTGGACAGTTAGGAGTTGTTAATGTCATTAATATTTTAACATCATAATCTTCATTTACAAAAACATCGTAAATTAATCCTAGTTCGTAAATATCTACAGGAATTTCCGGATCGTAGATTGTTTTTATAACTGCTACAATTTTCTCTCCTAATACTGTTGTATCTATTGTGTTTTCGCTCATTTTTTATTTCTATACTTTGCCTTATTTAAAGTTTAGTCGTAAAGCTGTAAATAACTCTACAACTAATAAACAGGCTATTTAATTTGTGTTTGGTATGCAATTGCATACATTTTAAGTTGTTTTATCATGCTTACTAAGCCATTTGCTCTTGTAGGTGATAAATGCTCTTTCAGTCCTACTTTATCAATAAAATCTGTATTTGCTTCAATAATATTTTTGGGATGTTGATTTGAAAACGCGCGAATTAATATTGCAATTATTCCTTTAGTTATTATAGCATCACTATCCGCAGAAAAAGATAATATGTCTTCATTCATTTCTGCGTGAACCCAAACTTTACTTTGGCAGCCTTTAATAATATTGTCTTCGGTTTTAAATTGGTTCTCAATTAAAGGCAGGTTCTTACCTAAATCTATCATATATTGATAGCGTTCTTCCCAATCTTCAAACATTGCGAATTCTTCTATAATTTCGTCTTGTATCTCTTGAATGCTTTGCATTTTATAATCAATTTTACTTATACAAAATTACAAAAATCTTTAGTTCTTTTCTTTTGTTGTGTCTGCTATTTTTATAACTAAATTAATTAAGGTTTCAATCTCTTTATTTGGCTTTCCTTCATCGAAAGTAGGGACTCTATAAGATTCATTATTTTTAATAACATTTAAGTTAACTGCAGCTGCACCATCATATTGATGTGCTTTAGAAGGCGATTCAAGAATATTCATACCTTTTAAATTCAATTCTGATACTGTAGCCATTAAGTCATCCCAATCTTTTTCAGAGCAAGAAGTAACTACAGGTTTGCTACTGTGTCCATTTTGAAAACTTACCGTTTTATTTTCTAATATAATTTTATTAAATGAACCTCTAGACTGCGTAGTATACTCTATTTTAAAGTTTTCTTGCACTAGTTTAGGTTGTGTATTTACAGATTCGTTTAGACTTGTCTTAGCAGCTTCAGTAGCTCCACAAGCATTTAGAAGTATCGAAAAAAAAAGTATTGTAATTATTTTCATTTTGTAATAGTTGTTTGTTTATAGTATAATATTACAAAAAAGAAGCCAAAGTATTAAGACAGCATCATTTTTGCCTTTTTAACACCTTCAATTAAAGCATCAATTTCCTCTTTTGTGTTGTAAAAAGCGAAGGAAGCTCTAACAGTTCCTGGAATATTATAAAATGTCATAATTGGTTGCGCACAATGGTGACCTGTTCTAACAGCAATTCCCATTTTATCTAATAAAGTACCAACATCATAAGGATGAATACCTTGTAAGTTAAAACTAATTACAGAGGTTTTGTTTTTAGAAGTTCCATATATTTTTAAGCCTTCAATTTCAAGAAGTCTTTTAGTTCCATAAGCTAACAATTCATTTTCATAATTTGCAATCTTATCGAAACCAATAGCATTCATATAATCTAAGGCTGCACCAAAGGCAATACCACCACAAATATTTGGTGTTCCTGCTTCAAATTTATGCGGTAAACCTGCATACGTTGTTTTTTCGAAAGAGACTTGATCTATCATTTCGCCACCACCTTGATATGGAGGCAACTTAGTAAGCCATTCTTCTTTTCCATATAACATACCAACTCCTGTTGGACCACATATTTTGTGTGCTGAGGTTACATAAAAATCAACATCTAATGCTTGAACATCTGGTTTTACATGAGGACAAGCTTGTGCACCATCAATTAATACAGCAGCACCAACGTTATGGGCTTGCTCAATTATTAACTCAATAGGATTTATTGTTCCTAATGCGTTAGAAATATGATTTACAAATACCAGTTTTGTTTTGTCTGAAAGTAATTCGGTATAACTATCCATTTCCAATTCACCTTCTTGGTTCATTGGTATTACTTTTAAAATAGCTCCTGTTTTTTCACATAACATTTGCCAAGGCACTATATTACTATGGTGTTCTAAAGCTGAAACTATAATTTCGTCTTCTTTTTTTAAAATTGAAGCAAAACCACTTGCAACTAAATTAATACTTTCTGTAGTTCCTGCAGTTAATATAATTTCGTACGAATGCTTTGCGTTAAAATGCTTTTGAATAGTATTTCTTGCAGCTTCGTATTTATCTGTTGCTTCTTGACTTAACGTGTGAACACCTCTGTGTATATTAGCATTATAATTACTATAATAATCTACAATAACGTCTATAACTTGTTGTGGCGTTTGTGAGGTTGCGGCATTATCAAAATACACTAGAGGTTTACCATTTACTTTACGTTGAAGTATAGGGAAATCTTTGCGAATTTTGTTGATGTCTAGCATACTGCAAATTTAGTGTTTGTAGTTTTAAAAATGAATATTGAATGGTTAAAAATACTTATAAATTTTAGTATAAAATTGATATATATATATTGGCATAATATTAAAAACAAATATGTGATAAAAAATTTATATCTACTTATTTTAACTGTTTTACTTATTTTTTCTTGTTCTTCTGAAAACGAAAGTCCAGAACCTCCATGTTTAGCTCCAGTTATAGAATTGGATGAAATTACTCTAACGGAAGCTGTTTTTAGTCGAACTTCAAGTAATCCTATACAGGTTGAATATGGTACAGAAGGTTTTGCTTTAGGGACAGGAACCATTATAGACGTTTTAGATAACATCTTTTCAGTTACTGGATTATTACCTTTTAAATCTTACGATTTATATGCTAAAACGATTTGTCCTTCTTTAAATAGTGAGTGGTTTGGACCTTTAAATTTTGTGACTCAATGTGATGTTAATAATGGAGTATTTAATGGTGTTTTTTTAGACAATCAGGCTGAAGTAGATGCTTTTGGAGCTCTGTGTTATTCTGAAGTAAATGGAGTATTACGAATTGGGACTTCTTTAAATAATGATATAATACTATTAAGTAACATTAACTCTGTTACAATTGATATTTTAATAGTAGGAACGCAATTAACTTCTTTAAAAGGTATTAATATTACAGAGAATTTACCAATATTACAAGTAGTCTCTAATAATAGTTTAATAAATCTAGAAGGGATTAATTTGACAGATACAATTGAAATTTTAAATGTTGAGGGCAATAGTTCATTAGAGTCTTTGGTTGGTTTAGAAGAGTTAAATTCAATTACTACCAATTTAAGAATTGAAAATTGTAATAATTTCTCTTCATTTAATGGTTTAAATAATCTTGAAGATTTGCTTTTTGGAGATTTTATAGAAAAAATAGTTGAATATCCGTTTAATGTCCATTAGCAGTAATGCTAGCGATAATAAGCCTATCAAATATTTTTTCTCCAAAATATCTTCTATTGAGCTTATAAACAAACTCA
>NZ_JALZVX010000111.1 GCF_023299985.1 Lacinutrix sp.
CTCATATTAATTCAACTTATAAAAAATCTGTTGTTCTTCCAATTCACTTAACAACTCTTGAGACACTTTAACCTTTTGCTTTCGGCTTGGCATTTCTAATTTAATTTGTTCTCTATTATCGTAAACCACAAAATCTAGTAAATGACTACCAGGATGCATAGAAATCAACTCTTTTAAATTCTGAATTTTATTAGATTCTAATTCTTTTATATTTAACTGTATAGAAAGCTTACGCACATACTTATCCATAACATCATGCAGCAATTGAAAACTATTAAACTGCAATCTTGGATCACTTTTTTTACCGGTATCTCTATTTACCCAACCTTCACGAACAAAAGTTTTAACATGTACAAACGTATTTTTTAATAAAAACGGACGATGCTTTAAATACTCCTCGCCAAAAATGCGAAACTCGAACGTATCTGTATAATCTTCAATAGTAAACATTGCCCAACCTTTTCCTTGTTTACTTACACGATGTATTACATCTGTAACTACACCACCAAAGGTAATTTCCTTATTTACATGTGGATACAAATCGTTAAAATAAGCAATAGTTCCAGTACAGAAACTTTTCATTTCTGTTCTAAAATCGTCTAATGGATGTCCAGAGATATAGACACCAACCACTTCGCGTTCTTGTGCTAGTTTTTCCATGGTTCCCCAAGTTTCACATGGTGGAATTTGAGGTTCTGCTATTTCAACTTCACTTTCTCCACCAAACAAACTTACTTGTGCAGAGTTTTCATTTTCTTGAAACTTGTGAGCATATTTTATAGCTTTTTCTAAAAAGGTTAAATCGCTGCCTTCTTTCTGAAAATATTGCGCACGATGTACACCCTCAAAACAATCGAAACCTCCAGCTAATGCTAAGTTTTCGAATGCTTTTTTATTGGCTGCTCTTAAATCTATACGCTTAGCAATATCGAAAATAGACTTATAATTCCCGTCTTCTTTTCTGTTCTCAATAATAGTCATTACTGCTCCATGTCCAACACCTTTTATGGCTCCCATTCCAAAACGCACAGCATTATCTTTATTCACAGAAAACTTATAATAACTTTCGTTTACATCTGGACCAAGTACAGATAGCTTCATCCGTTTACACTCATCCATAAAAAATGTCACTTGCTTAATGTCATTCATATTATTAGATAATACAGCTGCCATATATTCGGCTGGATAATGCGCTTTTAAATAAGCGGTTTGGTAAGCAATCCAAGCATAACATGTAGAGTGAGACTTATTAAAGGCATAACTTGCAAAGGCTTCCCAATCTTTCCAAATTTTTTCTAGCTTTTTAGCATCGTGACCTTTCGCACTGGCTTGCTCAATAAACTTTGGCTTCATTTTATCAAGTACAGCAATCTGCTTTTTACCCATTGCTTTTCGCAAAACATCGGCTTCACCTTTTGTGAAATCTGCTAATTTTTGCGAGAGTAACATTACTTGTTCTTGGTAAACTGTAATACCATAAGTTTCTTTTAAGTACTCTTCCATTGCTGGTAAATCGTACTCAATATCTTCATCACCATGCTTTCTTTTTACAAAACTTGGAATATACTCCATTGGACCTGGACGATAGAGTGCATTCATGGCAATTAAATCGTCAAAAACCGTAGGTTTTAAATCCTTTAAATGCTTTTGCATTCCTGGAGATTCATATTGAAAAACACCAACGGTTTCTCCTCTTTGGAACAACTCGTATGTCTTTTCATCATCTAGCGGAAAACTATCTGGATCTAATAAAATATCATGCTTCGCTTTTACAATCTTGACTGTGTCTTTAATTAAAGTCAGCGTTTTTAATCCTAAGAAATCCATTTTTAATAATCCTGCATCTTCCACGACAGAGTTATCAAATTGCGTGACATATAAATCGGAATCTTTTGCCAAAGCCACTGGCACGAACTTAGTAATATCGTCTGGTGTAATAATTACACCACAAGCATGAATTCCAGTATTTCTAACAGAACCTTCAAGAGATCTTGCAATGTTTACGGTTTCAGCTTGGAGGTCATCACCATCAGATATATTCAACAGTTCGTTAATTTTCTCTAAATCTTCAGCTCTAAATTTACTTCCTAATTCTTTTTCGCTTAAACCGAAAATTTTACCCAACTTAGACATTGTTGGAATTAACTTCGCAATTCTATCGGCATCAAATAATGGTAAATCTAAAACACGAGCAGTATCTCTAATAGAGGACTTTGCAGCCATGGTTCCATAGGTAATAATTTGTGCTACTTGGTTGCTTCCGTATTTATTAATTACGTAATCCATAACACGACTTCGACCTTCATCATCAAAATCAATATCAATATCTGGCATGCTTACACGATCCGGATTTAAAAAACGCTCAAAAAGTAGATTGTATAATAACGGATCAATATTGGTTATCCACAAGCAGTAGGCAACCACAGAACCAGCTGCAGAGCCACGACCTGGGCCAACCGAAACGTCCATATTTCTTGCTTCACGAATAAAATCTTCTACAATTAAAAAATAACCTGGGTAACCCGTTTTTTCAATTACACTCAACTCAAAATCTAATCGCTCTATAACTTCTTCGCTTAATTCTTCTCCATAGCGCTTCTTGGCTCCAACATAAGTTAAATGACGTAAAAAAGCATTTTCTCCTCGTTTTCCACCATCTTGTATATCTTCTTCACTTACAAATTCTTGCGGAATGTCAAACGCTGGTAATAAAACATCTCGCGCCAATTGGTAGCTTTCAATTTTATCAACAACTTCTTGAATATTAGAAATAGCATCTGGCACATCTTTAAAGCTATTTTTCATAGCTTCGGCAGACTTAAAATAATATTCTTGATTTGGCAAACCATAGCGATAACCACGACCACGTCCTATTGGAGTCGCTTGCTTTTCACCTTCTTTTACACATAGTAAAATATCGTGCGCATTAGCATCATCTTTTTTTGCGTAATACGTATTATTTGTAGCAACAAGTTTTATAGCGTGCTTTCTGGCTAGTTTTATTAAAGTAGGATTAACACGGTTTTCGTCTTCTTGATCATGTCGCATTAACTCGACATACAAATCGTCACCAAAAGTATCTTTCCACCAAATTAAAGCTTCTTCAGCTTGATTCTCACCTATATTTAAAACTTTACTTGGCACTTCGCCATATAAATTTCCAGTTAATACAATTAAATTTTCTTTGTATTGTTCTATTAATTTTTTATCAATTCTTGGCACATAATAAAATCCATCTGTGTATGCATGAGAAGACAATTTTGCTAGATTGTGATAGCCATTTTTGTTCTTGGCAATTAAGACTATTTGATAACCATTATCTTTTCTACTTTTATCTAAATGGTCTTCACACACAAAAAATTCACAACCAATAATTGGTTTTATTTTTTTTGCTGTTGTTGTTTTGCCTTCTGCTTCTGTTTCCGCAATTTTAGCTTCAACACCTTTATTATGCTTATTTGCTGCATTTACAAAATGAAAAGCTCCCATCATGTTTGCGTGATCGGTTAAAGCAACAGCAGGCATATTATGCTCTGCTGCTACAGCTACTATATCTGCAACACTCATTGTAGATTGTAATACTGAGAATTGAGAATGATTATGTAAATGCACAAAATCAACAGCTTTTAACTCTTCAATATTGTTTTTTAAATCTACCTCATTAGCGTTACTCTCTGCTTCTTGTAACCTTGCATTAATCTTAGCGCTTTTTTGCTTTAGATTTATGTGTTTTAAACCTATTAATTTTATAGGCTGTGGATTGGCTTCAGAAAAATTCTTAAAATAATCTGGCTGAACGTCAAGTTGCTCAACAGTGTATTGCTGCCTTCTAATGAGTTCTAAAAAACAACGTGTTGTTGCCTCTACATCTGCAGTTGCGTTGTGCGCATCTCCAAAAGGTTTATTAAATAAATACTGATGTAGCTCTGTTAAAGTTGGCAACTTAAATTTACCATACCTACCTCCAGGAAGTTCACATAACTTTGCGGTATGCTCTGTACAGGTATCTAGAACTGGTAATTCTTGTAATTGGTTTTCAACATTTTCTCTCACAAATTCGGCTCCCATGATATTGAGATCGAATTTTACATTTTGTCCAACTACAAATTTGGTTTTATTTAATGCAATGTTGAATTTCTCTAAAATCTCTGCTAACACAACACCTTGTTCGTGAGCTAATTCTGTAGAAATACCATGAATTTTCTCTGCATCGTATGGAATATTAAAGCCTTCTGGCTTTACCAAATAGTCTTCACTTTCGATCAATTTTCCCATATCGTCATGCAACTGCCAAGCAATTTGAATACATCTTGGCCAATTATCTGTATCGGTAATTGGTGCATCCCAACGTTTAGGTAATCCTGTTGTTTCAGTATCGAAAATTAAATACATAATTTGCCTTTTAGAGAATTGTAAATCTATTTTGTAGTAATAAAGTAGAGCTTATAAAATTAAGCAAAATAGATAATTTTTTAAGCTGAAAGTTATAAACAATTGTAAACAAAAAAAAAGCGCAGACTTAAATTAATGAGTCTACGCTTTTAAGTGTTATAGTAAAAAATTACATACAATCTAAGCCATTAATTATAGTCTGTATTGAATTATCCGGATCACCACAAGTAGTTTTTTGAGTTTCTAAAGCTATTCTGTAAGCATTACAAACGTTCGAAAAGTTTGCATCTCCAGGCGGAGTACCATTAAAATTAACTAAAGTTGCTGCTGTTACTGATTCAGCAGAAGCACAAGCTGTATCGACTGACCCACCAGAATCTACTACAAAACCAACCAAAGGCACTCTATGAAAGACACCCTTATTTATATTAACTGAACTTAATCCAGAACTGTTAAATGCATTAAAGAAAAACTCTCCAGAAACATAGCCTTCTTCAATATTTACTTCTAATAAATCTATCATTCCAGATGCAGGAAAAACCTGAACACTTGGATCTGGAAAATTATTCGAAGAAAATAAAACGCCATCAAAATCTAATAAAGAACCTGAGGATGCTGTTTCTGTAATGTCATGAACAATTAAATCAGTATTATTTACCTGTAGAGTAACAGTTTCAAAATTATCTGAACCTACAATTGTTAATACTCCCAAACCGTTAACGTTAGCTCTAAAAGAATTAGCTTTCCATAAGTTTCCATCTTTATTGCCTTGAAATGTAGGCGTATTAAACTCAATATTCTCTCCACAGCCTAAAAAGGTAAAAGCAACAAGTATTAAAGCAATAATTTTTTTCATAGTATTTAGTATTTCAAGAACTCAAAAATAAAATAAAAAATTACAATGAGATACAATTAAATTAAAAACTTGATATTTAAATAAATATTGTACATTTGCGGACTTATTAATAATAGAGGTCGCGTACCTCACAAATTAATTTTTATGCCTGTAAAAATAAGATTACAAAGACACGGTAAGAAAGGAAAACCTTATTACTGGATCGTAGCAGCAGATGCTCGCGCGAAAAGAGATGGTAAGTACCTAGAAAAATTAGGAGCTTACAATCCCAACACTAATCCTGCAACAATCGAATTAGATGTTGATGGTGCAGTACAATGGCTTCAGAATGGTGCACAACCTACTGATACAGCCAAAGCATTATTATCTTACAAAGGTGCTTTATTAAAAAATCACCTAGCTGGTGGTGTTATTAAAGGTGCTTTAACTGAAGAGCAAGCTGAGAATAAATTCGCTGCTTGGTTAGAAGAAAAAACTGGAAAGGTAGATGCTAAAAAAGATGGTTTATCTAAAGCGGAAGCTGATGCTAAAGCCAAAGCATTTGACGCTGAAAAAGCGGCAAATGAAGCAAGAATTGCAGCTAACGCTCCAGTTGTTGAAGAAGCTCCGGCTGAAGACGCTAAAGCTTCAAACGAAGAAGAATAGAAAATTAATTTTTTATACTTTTAAACTCCGATAACTTTTTATCGGAGTTTTTTATGCAAAATAGTTATGACAAAAGAAGAATGTTTCTTTTTAGGAAAAATTGTAAAGAAATACAGTTTTAAAGGTGAGTTACTTATAAAACTAGATACCGACGAGCCTGGATTATACGAAAACCTAGATGCCGTGTTTATAGATTTACGCGGTAACTTTATTCCTTTTTTTATAGAAAGCTCTCAATTACATAAAAGCGAATTACTTCGTGTTAAATTTGAAGATGTAAATACAGAGGCAGATGCAGATGCATTGATAAAAAGCGAATGTTATCTTCCTTTATCAACCTTGCCAGAATTGGAAGACGACAAATTCTATTTTCACGAGATTATTGGTTTTAAAGTTGAAGATGAAAACTTTGGTAATGTTGGTATTATAAAAGGTGTAAACGACTCGACTGCACAGTCTCTTTTTGAAATTGATAGAAATGGTATTGAAATTTTAATACCAATGAATGATGAATTTATTTCTAAAGTTGATAAGAAGAATAAAATTATTTATGTAAAAACACCTGAAGGACTTATAGATTTGTATTTAGAAGAATAATCCTATCTTAAATCCTTATCATAAATTTTAAGGACTCTTAACATTATGAGTAACCATCCATTTAAATTCAAACAATTCGCAGTAAACCAAGACCAATGTGCTATGAAAATTGGCACAGATGGTGTTTTATTAGGTGCTTGGGCTTCTATAGAAAAACAACCTTTTGCGACTCTAGATATAGGATCTGGAACTGGAATTTTATCTTTAATGCTTGCGCAACGTTGTGATGCCGAAGTTATAGATGCTCTAGAAATAGACGAATTAGCTTACGAGCAATGTGTCGAGAATTTTGAAGGCTCACCTTGGAGCGATAGATTATTTTGCTATCATGCAGACTTAGCTGAATTTACAGAAGAAATTGAAGACAAATACGATCTTATTATTTGCAATCCACCATTTTATAGTGAAGATTACAAAACAGAAAGTACACAACGTGACTTAGCACGTTTCCAAGATGCTATGCCTTTTGAACATTTAGTAGATAGTGTTTCTAAATTATTGATAGAAGACGGAACGTTTTGTACTATTATTCCGTTTAAAGAAGAAGTTAAATTTATTGCATTAGCTTCTGCTGTAAACTTAAAAACAAATAAAATTACGCGTGTTCGAGGCACAAACAATTCGGAAATTAAACGTTCTTTAATCGCGATGTCTTTCCGCGAAAGCGATATAAATATTAACGAACTTGTAATTGAGAACACTAGACACAACTACACTAAAGATTATATAAACCTAACCAAAGAGTTTTATCTTAAAATGTAGTTGGGCAATGCAAGCATTTTCATTATTTTTGTTAAACTAATAAAATAACACATTCAATTTTGTGGAATTCATAAAATTGATATCATAAAATATTGATATGAAGCCAGATTTATTCGAAGCACCAGATTACTACAATTTAGACGAATTGTTAACAGACGAACACAAATTAGTACGTGATGCTGCCAGAGAATGGGTTAAGCGTGATGTTTCGCCTATTATTGAGGAATACGCTCAAAAAGCAGAATTCCCAAAACAAATTGTAAAAGGACTAGCAGAAATTGGTGCTTTTGGACCTTACATTCCTGTAGAATATGGTGGTGCTGGATTAGACCAAATTTCTTATGGCTTAATAATGCAAGAAATTGAGCGTGGTGATAGTGGTGTAAGAAGTACTGCTTCTGTACAAAGCTCTTTAGTTATGTATCCTATTTGGAAGTACGGAAACGAAGCACAGCGTCAAAAATACTTACCAAAATTAGCTTCTGGTGAATGGATCGGATCTTTTGGATTAACAGAGCCTGATCACGGAAGTAATCCTGGCGGAATGACAACTAACTTTAAAGATATGGGTGACCATTATCTATTAAATGGTGCAAAAATGTGGATTAGTAATTCTCCATTTTGTAATGTTGCTGTTGTTTGGGCTAAAAATGAAGAAGGGCGCATTCATGGTTTAGTAGTAGAACGTGGTATGGAAGGTTTTACAACTCCTGAAACGCATAACAAATGGTCTCTTAGAGCTAGTGCGACAGGAGAACTTATTTTTGATAACGTAAAAGTCCCTAAAGAGAATTTACTACCAAACAAATCTGGATTGGGCGCACCACTTGGCTGCCTTGATTCTGCGCGCTTTGGTATTGCTTGGGGAGCAATAGGTGCTGCAATGGACTGTTATGATACTGCTTTACGTTACAGTAAAGAACGTATACAATTTGGAAAGCCTATTGGACAGTTTCAGCTACAACAAAAGAAATTAGCAGAAATGATTACCGAAATCACCAAAGCACAATTATTAGCTTGGAGACTTGGTGTAATGCGTGAAAACGGAACAGCTACCTCAGCTCAAATTTCTATGGCAAAACGTAATAATGTAGATATGGCTTTAAAAATTGCTCGTGATGCTAGACAAATGTTAGGTGGTATGGGAATTAGTGGAGAGTATTCTATAATGAGACATATGATGAATCTTGAAAGTGTTGTTACTTATGAAGGCACACACGATATACATTTATTAATTACTGGGTTTGATGTTACTGGCTTAAATGCCTTTAAATAGCGGCTAAGCCGCGTTTGGTAACTCACTCGAATATAAAATATTTTATTTTCAAATGTTTTATTGAAATACTAAAAACTTTAAGAAATGCGCTTTATTACTGAAGCGCATTTTTTATTGAAATTTGTTTACTTTTACCTATATGTTTTCAGCTAAAAAGAGATTAGATCGTGCTTACAAAGAAGCAAAGATTGTTGACTTTGACAACGATAGCAAAATTGTTTTGTTTAGTGATTGTCATCGTGGTGACAATAGTTTTGCCGACGATTTTGCCAATAACAGAAACATCTACTTTCACGCTTTAAAACATTATTATGCTGATGGTTTTAGCTATTGCGAACTTGGTGATGGTGATGAGCTTTGGGAAAACTTATCTTTTAATTCTATTTTAAACGCACATAAAAATGTGTATCTACTTATGAAACAGTTTCATAAGGATAATAGACTGCATATGATTTGGGGAAACCACGATATGGTTTACAGAGATCCAAACTATGTAAAAAAACATTTATCTACTTATTTTGATGCGAAAACTGGAGAAGAAGTCGAGTTATTTAAGGATATTAAATATCATGAAGGTATTGTGTTAAAGCATTGTAACACTGGTCAAGAACTTTTTTTAACACATGGACATCAAGCAGATTGGTGGAACTATATTTTTTGGAAATGGAGCCGTTTTATGGTGCGTTTACTTTGGAAACCACTCAATGTTATGGGAATTGCAGATCCTACAAGTCCTGCAAAAAACTACAAAGAGCTTATAAAGGTTGAAAAACGAACAAAAAAATGGATTACAGAAAATAATAA
>NZ_JALZVX010000112.1 GCF_023299985.1 Lacinutrix sp.
TTTTATCGTCTAATTTAAAAAGACGTAAACTATTTCTGTCTTGATTACCAAAGGCTTCTCCCTTAGTCTCATAATTTAATATAAGATCGTCTAAGGTTTTAGTATGTTTTGTGTATGTTGGATTTATAACTTTACGCATGCTCTAACCTACATAATTTGAAATTAATATATCTTTCCAAAAACCTTCAACCTTTGGCTTATCGAACCCATGACAACCAAACGGAAGTTTATTATTATTAAGCTTTAATGCTAAATCTGGCTTTCTATCCATTGCAAAGTTAAGAGCTTCTTTATAAAATGGGATACTAAAATCTGGATAGTGTTTTGGTACTGTTATAGACCAAAAAATGTCTTCCATGATATAAAAATCGTTTTGCTCTCGTTTTAAATTCGTTTCAATCTCAGTTTTTAATGCTATTGTAATTTGATGGCTTTTAGTAATATTTCTTAATGAAAATCCACCATTTCCAACTTTAAAAAATATTTTACTGCGTTCTTTTTTTCTTTTAGAGTCGAATACACTTATCATTTTTTTAACAAGTGTATTGGGTGATGCTATCCAAGGCGCTCCAATATAATCGTAACCTTTGTTACACCATTCTATTAATTCATTTTTAAAAACAAATGCATCTAATTGATAGACTAACATGTACTTAAAATCTAAAAAACGCTTATAAAATTCTTCAGATAGCATTAAACTATTATAGCCAAAAACCGTTTTAAAATAGTGATTAGGAAAAGACTCTGTTCTAGCCTTAGCATTTTCATTTATTGAGGACACATCTAAACCTTCTGGATGTGCAAATACAATATCAAAATCACCCAATACTTTGAAGCACTGGTTTAAAGACATTTGCTCGGAATCTGAGAGATTTACTTTGTAAATCGGGATGACTATAGTTATTAACTTACTATGCATACAAAAGTATTAATTGACTTTTTGCAACTTACAAATTCTAAAATTATTTATATTCGTACTTTAATAAAAATTATGAAAATAAACGTTGGTTTCTTAGTCGCTTACGATTACGAACTTTTAAAAATTTCGATTCCTTTAGTTTACAAACATGCTAATACTATTACTTTAGCATTAGACATTAATAGACAAACTTGGTCTGGAAATACATTTATTGTTGACCCAAGTTTTTTTAAATGGGTTGAAGAATTTGACACAGATAATAAGATTACTATTTACCAAGATAATTTTTATGATGCTGCTCTCAACGCTATGGAGAACGATACTAGAGAACGCAATATGCTTGCCAAAAAAATGGGCGATGGTATTTGTATTCAAATAGATGCAGACGAATATTTTGTAGATTTTAAAGGCTTTACAGCGTATTTAAAAAAGAATAAAAAGAAATTAACTGGAAAGAAACCTGTTCAAATTTGTTCTTTCATGGTAGATGTTTACAAAGTACTTGACGATGGCATTTTATATTGCCCAACGTACACCAACTACTATTTAGGCACAACACAAGCCAATTTTACTAGAGCTAGAAAAAACAAAGATCAAGAAAAATGGTATGTTCCTTTTATATCCATACACCAATCTTGGAGTAGAGATGAAAAAGAACTAAAGTTTAAATTAGATAATTGGGGACATAATATTGATTTTGATGTAGATTCCTTTTTTGAATTTTGGAAATCTATAAACAAAGACAATTATAAAGACCATAAAGATTTTCATCCATTTGATAAAAAAGAATGGCCAACTCTAGAATACATTGAAGGAAAAAACTTTAATGAAATAATAGAAAACTTTAGAGATAAAAAAGTCTCTAAATCTTTTATTTTTGGAAAAAACACTGCTCAGCAATTAAAATTTTTATTAAAATAATTATGACTGAACTTACAGTAATTATGCCTGTTTATAATGGCGAAAAATTTTTAGCAGAGTCTATAGACAGCGTTTTAAGTCAGACTTTTTCTAATTTTAGATTATTAATTTTAAATGATAATTCTCAAGACCAAACAGCTAAAATATTAGAAGACTACAAACAAAGAGATTCTAGAATAATAATAGTAACTAAGTCAAAAAATGTTGGTCCTGCAAATTTAAGAAATGAAGGAATAGTACTTACAGAAACAGAATACATTGCTTTGCTTGATGCAGATGATATTGCTTTACCAACACGTTTTGAAAAACAAATAAGCTTTTTAAAAAACAACCCAGATTATGGTGTTTGTGGTACATGGTTTACCTTTTTTGGAGACAAAGAGAACAAAACCATTAAGCATGAAGAAACACATGATAGAATGAAAATACAAATGTTAAACAACTGCTGTATTGGTAATCCTACTGTACTATTTAAAAAATCTCATCTTGGTGAATTACGTTTTGAAAACGAATATGTACCTGCTGAAGATTATGGACTTTGGAGCCAATTAATTGCTAAAACAAAGTTTTATAATATTCCAGAATCATTATTAAAATACAGATGGCATCCCAACAATATTAGTCAAACAAAGGCTGAAAATTTAAAGAAATCTGAAGTGATAATTAAGAAAAAGCAACTCCTTAATTTGGGTATTTCTTTTAACGATGCCAATATTGATTCTTATTTAAAAGCTGTTAATTTAACCAGAGGATTGACTAAGGATGAAATAATTAAAACTATTGAAGCCTCTAAAAAAATAATAGTATTAAACGCAGAAAAGAAAGTTTACAATCAAGAATTGTTTATTGAACATATAGATAAGGTAATGATAAGAACTATTAGAAACTGCAAAGAAAACAGCAGTGCTTACTATAAATACATTAAAAACGATTCGGGTTATTTTTCTAAAATTCCTACTCTTGATAGAATAGCTCTCTTTTTTAAATGTTTATTTTAAAAATTTGTATTTAAAAATTCTCTTATAGTATTTAAACTTTGTTTTTAATGGTACATTTTTAAAATGATTTTCCATAAACTGTTGTTGCACTTGGGTTAGTTTCTCTCCAGTATATTTAGCTTTTAAAGCTGCAAATGCAGCACCATTAGCTAAAGATTTAAGAATTTTTTTAATATTTTCAGTCTGAGACTCTGGAATAACCTTGGTAATTTCGTTTAAATTTAAATACGAAGAATAGTGTTTAAAGAAATCCGATTTTAAAGAATACACACCTCCATCATGTATTCTATAAACCGCTCCATAAAAATTAAGAAAAACACCTTTTCCTTTTTGTAGTAACATAACATACAAAGAGTTATCCTTAGACTTTTTTAGTGTTTTATACAATTCTAAATCTAGTGCTTGTTTTTTAAAAACAGTCGTCAATGTATATGTACAATATGGTGTAAATAAATTATTAAAATCTATGGTTACTTCGGCTTCATTATAACTAAAATCGTTAGCAATAATTTTATTGTTTTTTAAAACCTCAAAATTTGTCCAAGACACTACGTATTCTGGATTAGCTTCTAAAAAGTCTACTTGCTTTTGCAGTTTTAATTCGTCAACCCAATAATCGTCTCCTTCGCACAAAGCAATATATTTTCCAGTAGCCATTGGAATACAAAAATTAGCTGTAGGCTTTATATTTTGCGAATATTGATTTTCTTTTTGGAGTATTGTTTTTATTCTTAAATCTCTTTTAGCAAAATCCTTAATTATATCTTGAGTATTGTCTGTCGAAGCATCATCATGAATAATAATTTCTATAGGAAAGTTGGTTTTCTGTTTTAAAAATCCCTCTAAAGTCTTCGCAACATATTTTTCTTGATTAAAAGTTGTACAGCAAATACTTAATAATGGCTTCATTTAATTAAGGGATTTAGTGTTTCTTGCTGGATTTCCAACAAGTACGCAGTTATTAGGATAAGATTTAGTAACATTTGCCTTTGCACCAACAACACAATCATCTCCAAGAGTTAGCGCTTTAGGTAAAATTATAGCATTAACACCAAAAAGCACACGTTTCCCTATTTTACAGTAAGCACCAACTACAGAAAAAGAAGCTACAGAACAACCATCTTGTATTGTTGCATGATGTGCTATCATTGCATTAGGGCTTATAACACAATCGTTACCTATTGCTGCTTTAGTCCACAGCACAGCATTAAAATGAATAAAACAACCATAACCTAAAGTAGCTGTTGGACTTACAAATGCTTTTGGATGAATAAGACTTGGCGTAAAACCACCCAAATTTCTTATTTTTGTTGCTATTTCATTACGTAATTTATTTCCGCCCATTGTTAAGGCAAATTGACTTCCTTTAAAGTCGGTTTTGTATAAATCTTCGGTACAACCAATAATTTTCACACCTAAAACAGCTTCTCCTGTTCTTTCATTATTATAATGATATAAACCTTTTACGTTATACCCACAATCGGTAGCTAACTCTATAATAACTTGAGTATAGTTTCCAACTCCTATTAAATAAATGTCGTTTTTATTCATTTAAGATACTATTAGTTATTAAGGTACTAATTCTTTTTACTTGCGCTTCACCTAAATCGAAATATAGTGGTAAACATAAAATTTTATTAGATATGTCTTCGGAAACAGGCATTACTCCTCCTCCAACATAATCTATAGTATTTAAAGACGGATTAAAATAACGTCTTGGAAAAATATTATTACTATTAAGCACCTCGATAACCTTTAGTAATTGTGCTTCATTTTTAAAAAGAACTGGCATATAAGAATAATTATAGTCACAATTTTCTTCAATTTTTTGAAATTGAGCTTTTCCAGCTAATTCTTTTTTATATAATTTATAAAGCGTTTCCCTTCTTTCAAAAATAGCCTCTAAATGTGGAAAAACGGCTAATCCCATAGCTGCTTGTAGTTCACTAATTTTAGCATTTATACCTAATCCATGAAAACCTGAAGGCCCATTATGTCCAAAATTATGATGAGAAAATAATGTATCAAACAACGCTTTATCTTTTGCAAACAAAGCACCACCTTCTCCTGTATGAAATATTTTAGTAGCATGAAAACTACAAGTACTTACATCTCCATATTCGAAAATAGATTGCGCTTTGTAGCTTACACCAAAACAATGTGCAGCATCGTAAATAACTTTAAGATTATGTTTTTTAGCTATTTTGGTAATCTCATCAATATTACAAGGGTTCCCAAAAACATGTGTTGCTAATATTGCAGAGGTATCTGGAGTTATTGCGCTTTCTATTTTTAAGGGATCTATATTAAAAGTATCTGCATCAATATCTACAAATACAGGAGTGCAACCTTCCCAAATAATACTAGAAGTGGTTGCAACATAACTAAAAGGAGTTGTAATAATATCTCCTTTTAAACCTAAACACTTAATGGCTATTTGTAATGGTAACGTTCCATTTGTGGTAGCAAGAATATTAGTTATGTTATATTGGCTTTTAATTTTATTTTCTAATTCTAAAACCAATTCGCCTCTATTGGTTATCCAACTTTTATCCCAAGACCTACTTAGTATTTTTTGATACTCGCTTTGCTCTGGCAAAAAAGTTTTAGTAACATTAATTCTTTCATTCTCCATTTATATATCGCTCCAAAAATAGTATAAACAAAACTACATAAAATTTTTTATTATATAGCGAAATCATTAGTATTCAAAACATAAACGCACATATATTTATTATCTTTGTGGTTCTTAAAATTAAGAGCAATTATCTATAGTTAAATGAGAGAAGAAATTGAAAAAACTTTAGAAGTTTTAAAACGTGGTGGCATAATATTATACCCAACAGATACTGTTTGGGGAATTGGTTGTGATTCTGGAAATGAATCTGCTGTAAAAAAAATATATAAGTTAAAACAAAGAGACGATAGTAAAGCGCTTATTTGTTTGGTAAATAATTATGGCATGCTTGAAAGACATGTAGATAATGTACCCAAAATGGCTTATACTATTTTAGACATAGCAGATAAGCCTACTACCATTATTTACGATAATCCAGCAGGAATTGCAGAGAATTTAGTAGCAGAAGATAATACTTTAGCTATTAGAATTGTAGATCATGATTTTTGCACAAAACTAGTTCGTTATTTAGGAAGACCACTAGTTTCTACATCTGCGAATTTAGCAGGAAAACCAACACCAAAATCGTTTAAAGAAATTGATGACGCGATTATTAAAGGTGTGGATTATGTGGTAAATTTGCACCAACAAAAAAACGGAGGAAATCCTTCTACCATTATTAAGTTAAGTAATAGTAGTGGTGTTAAAATTATTCGCGAATAATTAGTTGGTAATAACAATGAATTACAAAGAAGCACTAAAACATAACATATTTAAAATCATTTCTGAATCTGCTGCAGAGCTAAATCTCGACAGTTACGTTATTGGTGGTTTTGTTCGCGATTTTTTATTGAAACGTGGTGATGCAAAAGATATTGATGTAGTTGCAATAGGAAGCGGAATCGCTTTAGCTAAACAAGTTGCTAAAAACTTACCTAACAAACCAAAAGTTCAGGTTTTTAAAACCTATGGCACTGCCATGCTTAAGCTAGACGATATTGAAGTTGAATTTGTTGGTGCAAGAAAGGAATCCTACAACGAAGACAGTAGAAATCCTGTTGTAGAAAATGGCACGTTGCAAGACGACCAAAACCGTCGTGATTTTAGTATTAATGCATTAGCGCTTGATTTGTCTAAAACTAATTTTGGTGATTTATTAGACCCTTTTAATGGTGTTGAAGATTTAGAACACAAAATAATTCGTACACCTTTAGATCCAGACATTACCTATAATGACGACCCTTTACGTATGATGAGAGCCATTAGGTTTGCTACACAATTAGGTTTTATAATAGAAAAAGAATCGTTAAATGCTATTACTAGAAATAACGAACGTATTAAAATAATTACCAACGAACGTATTGTTGTAGAGCTTAATAAAATTTTAGAAAGTAAAGTGCCATCGGTTGGTTTTTTACTATTAGAAGAAACAGGATTATTAAAATACATTCTTCCAGAGTTAACAGCCTTAAAAGGTATTGATGAAATTGAAGGACAAAAACATAAAGACAACTTTTACCACACCTTAGAAGTGGTGGATAATATTGCAAAACACACAGGCGATGTTTGGTTACGTTGGGCTGCACTGCTCCATGACATTGGAAAAGCACCAACAAAAAGATTTAGCAAAAAAGTAGGTTGGACGTTTCATGCGCATGAATTTGAAGGCTCTAAAATGGTTTATCATTTATTTAAACGTTTAAAAATGCCGTTGAATGAAAAAATGAAGTTCGTTCAAAAATTGGTATTTATGAGTTCGCGACCAATAGTTTTGGCTCAAGATATTGTAACAGATTCTGCTGTAAGACGTTTAGTGTTCGATGCTGGTGATTATGTAGATGATTTAATGACGCTTTGCGAAGCAGATATTACTACTAAAAACCCAAAGAAGTTTAATAAGTACCACAACAATTTTAAAATTGTTAGAGAGAAAATAATTGAAGTTGAAGAAAAAGATCATGTTCGTAATTTCCAGCCACCAATTTCTGGTGAAGAAATTATTAAAACATTCAATTTAAAACCTTCAAGAGAAATTGGCATTATTAAAGAAGCTATTAAAGAAGCTATTTTAGAAGGAGAGATTCCAAATGAACATGAAGCTGCTTTTAAATTAATGATAGAAAAAGGAAAGGCTTTAGGTTTAAAAATTTCAGACTAACAATGCTGAAAATTGTAAGAACAAATTCTGAAAATCCAGATTTTATTACTTTAGTAAAATCTTTAGATAGCTACTTAAAAATCACAGATGAGGATGAACATGATTTTTATAATCAGTTTAATAATATTGATGTTTTAAAACATGTAGTTGTTGCTTATAAAGACAATGTCGCTATTGCTTGTGGTACTTTTAAAGCTTTTAACGACAACACAGTAGAGATTAAGCGCATGTTTACAAAACCAGAATTTCGTGGAATAGGAATAGCTGGTAAAGTTTTAAACGCATTAGAAACTTGGGCTAAAGAATTAGTTTACAACAGTTTAATTTTAGAAACAGGAAAAAGACAGATTGAAGCTGTTAGCTTTTATAAAAAATACGAGTACATAATCACACCTAATTATGGTCAGTACAAAGGCATGGAAAATAGTGTGTGCTTCAAGAAAGAGTTAAATTAAAAAACTCCTGTTTTTACAGGAAATAAATATGAAAAAACACTTTAGAACCATCGCTAAAACAGCTTTAGTTTTAGTCTATTTAGTAATAATCGCTGGAGCAGTTGTTCGCATGACAGGTTCTGGAATGGGCTGTCCAGATTGGCCAAAATGTTTTGGATATTACATTCCACCAACGCAAGCTTCAGATTTAGAATTTAAAACAAATCATGACTACACAGAAGGCATTGTTATTATTAAAGAAGAAGCCCTTTTAGTTGCAGAAACAGATTTTAAGTCTTCAGAAAACATAAATTTAAACAACTGGAAACCATACACAAAACACGATTATTCAACCTTTAATGTTACGCATACTTGGGTAGAATATATTAATAGGCTATTTGGTGCTTTATCTGGAATTCCAATATTAATTTTTACTCTAATTTCCTTTTGGTTTTGGCGTAAAAACAAATGGCTAACCATACTTTCTATTCTTACTGTATTTGGCATGGCATTTCAAGCTTGGCTTGGCAAAACGGTTGTAGATTCTAACCTAGCACCTTATAAAATAACCACACATATGGTTATGGCTTTGGTTATTGTTGCCTTCATTTTATATATTATTTACGCGTCTAAAACCAGTTTTAAAAATCAAATAGCAGATTCTAAATTTAAAAATGTTTTACTATTTGCAATGGTACTAACGTTAATTCAAATAGTATTAGGCACGCAAGTAAGACATCATGTAGATGAGCAGGTTAAAAACATTGGTTATATTAAAGAACTATGGATGCAAAGTCCTACGTTACAGTTTTACGTTCACAGGAGTTTTTCATTTTTAGTCTTCTTTACAAATGCATGGTTATATGTTAGAAATAGAGGTATGAAACTGGGTTATAAAAAAATGGATTTAGTAATTATATGCATTGTTTTCGAGGTTGTTTCTGGAATTTCAATGTTCTATTTCGACTTTCCGTTTTTATCACAACCTTTACATTTAGTGATTGCTACTATTTTATTCGGAATCCAATTTTACGTATATTTAGAGAACAGACGGAAAAGTATTTTTATTTCTGAATAAATATAGAAGACAATCGTACCTTTGCAAACCAAAATTAAATTATGATTTATAGATTTAGAGTCATTTTAGATAACGATACCGACGATGATGTGTTTCGCGATTTAGAGATTAAAGAAACAGACACAATGGAAGATTTGCATAATATAATTACGCAGTCTTTTGGGTTTGATGGTACAGAAGTTGCTTCTTTTTATTTAAGTGACGATGCATGGAATCAAGGTGAAGAAATTTCTCTTTTTGACATGAGCGAAGGTGCTAACGAAGTAAAATTAATGAGCGAAACTACTTTGAACAACACTGTTCATGAAGCGCAAACAAAACTTATTTATGTTTACGATTTTTTAAGCATGTGGACATTTTATGTTGAACTTGCTGAAATTGCAGAAGAAAACGAAGGTGTAGATTATCCAAATTTAATGTTTGTTCAAGGTCAAGTTCCTGAAGCTGCTCCAGAAAAAATATTTGAAGCCGAAAAAGATGAGTTCGACAGTGAATTTGATGATGATTTTGATGTTAATGATTACGACAATTTAGATTTCGATGAGCACTGGAATTAAAGTAAGTTAGCTGTATGCCATTTTTTGTTAGCAGTTTTAAATTTAAAATTCAGTATTAAAAACTATAATGTTATTTATTTCTCTCTGTGCATCTCTGTATTTTTATCTCTTCTTATCTCAGTTATAAATCATTTTTCGCACCTAAAAACCAAGTATTCAAAGCGACACACATCTGTAAAACCAACTTTTTTTTACGACAACATCAAATTCATAATTCTATATAAAGCCTCAAAATAATCTTAACCAGATTTTTTTATTTTCTAATTTGTAACAAAAGTTTACTAGTTTCGTCTTACTTTTAAACCAACTTACTTAACAATTCTTTTTTAGAGTTTTTATGTGTTTAAAATCAATCGTATTGGAAACCATTCTTGAAATAAAAAATCTTACAAAAAAATTCGGCAATTTAACAGCTGTAAACAATCTGTCTTTTACTATTAAAAAAGGTAATGTTTATGGCATATTAGGTCCAAACGGAAGTGGTAAATCTACAACATTAGGTATTACTCTAAATGTTGTAAATAAAACCAATGGCAACTTTAAATGGTTTGATGGTTCTATTTCTACTCACGAAGCCTTAAAAAAAGTAGGTGCTATTATAGAGCGACCTAATTTTTATCCTTACATGTCTGCATACAAGAACTTAAAATTAGTTTGTAAAATTAAAGACATCGATTATTCTAAAATAGACGAAAAACTAGAAATTGTTGGTTTGCTAGACAGAAAAGAGAGCAAGTTTAAAACTTATTCTCTAGGTATGAAACAGCGTTTAGCCATAGCATCAGCTTTGCTTAACGATCCAGAAATTTTAATTTTAGACGAGCCAACAAATGGTTTAGATCCTCAAGGAATACACCAAATTAGAGCAATAATAAGAGATATTGCAAGTCAAGGTACTACCATACTTCTAGCATCGCATTTATTAGACGAAGTAGAAAAAGTATGCTCGCATGTTGTTGTGCTTAGAAAAGGTGAAAAACTATATTCTGGTCGTGTAGATGAAATGATATCTAGTAATGGTTTTTTTGAATTAAAACATGATGATGAACCTAAATTGCTTCAGTTTTTAGAACAACATGCTTCAATAGAAAAAACAACTAAAAAAGAAGGTATAATCACTGCTTTTTTAAATGCGCCTTTAGCTGCTTCAGAGTTTAATAAGCAACTAGTAGAAAAAGGTATTTATATTTCTCATTTAGTGATGCGAAAAGAAAGCCTGGAAGAACAGTTTCTTCAACTTACAGATGACAACTAAGTAGTAATAAATTTTACTTATTTTTTAAACACCTATAAAACCAACCTGATTTATTTCAGATAAACAAACCAAACATGCTAAGACTTCTAAACATAGAATTTATAAAACTGTGGAATAATAAGGCTAGTAAAGTATTAATACTTACCTATTTTATCCTTCTTGGTTTTATCTCACTAATTGCTTCAATAAAATTTAATTTTGGTTTCTTTAAATTTCATGCTGCCGAAATGGGTATTTTCAACTTCCCTTACATATGGCATTTTAATGCATATGTGGCTGCAGAATTAAAGTTCTTTCTTGCCATTGTAATTGTATCTATGGTTGCGAATGAGTACAGCAACAAAACAATTAAACAAAACTTAATTGATGGCTTTAGTAAAAAGGAATTTGTCATTTCTAAATTTGTTACAGTAGCTGTTTTCTCGCTACTTTCTACACTATATATATTCGTTTTATCTTTAACTTTAGGTTTAATTTTTTCTAGTTATACTGAAGCGAGTATTATTTTTACAGATTTGGAATACCTTATCGCTTTCTTTGTTAAATTACTAGGTTTTTTCTCTTTTTGCTTATTTGTAGGTATTTTAATAAAGCGTTCAGCTTTTACTTTAGGGTTTCTTTTTATATGGTATATTTTTGAGAGTATTATTAGGCTTGTACTATTCTTATTAGAAAGTACTAAAGAATATGCAGATGCTATTACACAATTTTTACCATTAAATGCAATGTCTAATTTAATAGACCAACCACTTTCAAGACTTGGAGCTGTAAAAGAAATAGCTAGCGTCGCAGGAGAAGATTTAAGCTACGATTATGCTGTACATTGGTATGAAATTGTAATAGTTTTAGTATGGACAGCACTTTTTGTTTTCTTTTCTTATAGACTACTTTTAAAAAGAGATTTATAATAAGTATTATTATTAGCTGTTTTATTTTAACATTTTAGCTGTAGCAATCTTAAGCTATTTATAATATCTTTGGTATCTGTCGCTTATACCAAAAAATGAAAAAGATTGTTCTAATTTTAACTACACTTTTATGTTGTGCATTTTCTAATGCACAAAAAGAAGCCTCTAATTGGTACTTTGGAGATAATGCTGGTATTAGTTTCGATATCGATGCAGGCACAGTAAATGCTATAAACAATGGGCAATTAACTACAGAAGAAGGTTGCACTACTATCTCTAACAGTGATGGTGATTTGCTTTTTTATACAAATGGCGAAATAGTTTATGATAGATTAGGCAATACTATGCCTAATGGTACTGGATTATTAGGTAGTCAATCTAGCACACAATCTGCTATTATAATTCCTAAACCTGGCGACTTAGATATCTATTATATTTTTACACAAGACACACAATTTCAAGGTCCAGATTCAGGTTTTGGTTATTCTGAAGTAAATATGACATTAAATGGTGGCTTTGGAGATGTTGTACCTACTAACAAAAATGTATCACTACTTGGTAACGCTACAGAAAAATTAAGTGCAGTATTAAAAGACTGCCAATCTGGAAATATTTTGGTAGCAACACAGGTTAATAATTTAAGTGGTTTCGATTTATTTTATGTTTATGAAGTATCTAACACAGGTATAAATTTACTAGGAACACCATCTAGCACAGGTTTTAGTACTGCTGGAAATGGTCGTGGTTATTTAAAATTTTCGCCTGATGGCACTAAATTAGTATCTGCTAATGTTAGGGATGGTGGTAGTAGTCGTTTATTTCTGTATGATTTTGACTTAACTAATGGTACTGTTTCGCCACCTAAAGCAATAACAATAGATCAAACTTTCCTTAATGGTGCTATATATCCCTACGGAGTAGAATTTTCGCCAAATAGCCAAGTACTCTACGTAAGTACTTATAACGATTTTTTTAGTAGCAATACACAAGACAATAACAATGCCCTAAACCATGATTCGGCATTATTACAGTATGACTTATCAACAAACAATACAGCAACCATTAGTGCAACCCAAATTGAATTAGAGGTAAAACAAGGTTTTAGAAGTGCCTTACAATTAGGTCCAGATGGGAAAATTTACAAAACCGAAAGTCAAAGTTATGATACAGGTTTTCCAAATTTAAGCACTATTGAATCTCCTAATAATATTGGTTTAACAGCTAACTATACACAAAACTCAATAACGTTAACCAACAATGCAAGACAAGGTTTACCACCATTTGTTACTTCATTTTTCACAGAGAAAATAGATATTATCCAAAATGGAACAAACTTAACAGAGTTGCGCCTTTGCACAGGAGATTTATACACTTTAATGGCAGAAAACATATCTGGAGCAACATACACATGGTTTATGGATGGGAATATGCTTACTGAATCGGATTTCGATTTAGAAATTAATACTCCTGGTTTTTATGAAGTAACTATTGAAGTCACTACAGACTCATGCGAAACACTTGAAGGAGAAGCTGATGTTTCTTATTTTGATATTCCTGTTGCAAATGAACCAAACGGAATAACAATTTGCGACGATGATAACAATGCTGTAGCTAACTTTGATTTCTCTAATCAAAACGCTACAATATTAAATGGTCAAGATTCAACAATTTTTGGAGTAGAATATTACCAATCTATAGCTGATGCCGAAGCAGATAACAATTCTATAAT
>NZ_JALZVX010000113.1 GCF_023299985.1 Lacinutrix sp.
ACAACGTTTATGTATAAGAATAGTTGCGGGTTTGTATGCGAGGATTTTCCGAAGGAAAATAGACGTTAAAAATACGCAACGACCTTTGATTAAGCACTAAACCGCAATTATTTTTATGCGGTGTTGCCCACAGTATTTTATTCAGTTAGAAATTTTGTCGTATAATTTATCACAAAATCTGAAATAAAAGACTTTATAAATTCGTCATCGTTATATTCATCATTCTCTTTCATTTCCGCATATAACTTTTTGTATTCATCTGTTTTTTCGAATTTTTCAAATTGGCGTTTTTTGAACGTTACAAATTCCTTATTTTTATATTTTCGAGCTTCAGTAAAGTCACCTTTGTCGATTTCGAGAAGCAAATATTTACTGTACGTTGATGCATAACCCATATGAACATATTCAACCATTTTTCCGTGTGGTAAAATTAGAATTCCAGTAAACCAATCAATTTTTACTCTTTCTTGTTTTGGAAAATACATTCTATAAATTGAGACCCATTTTTGCTTATAATTCCCATCATCATCGGTATAACTAACAGGTCTTTTCATATCTGTTAGAAACAATTCCTTTCCGATTATCTCAAAATGACCAACATATCCACGCCAAAGAGCTGTGGACGACATTTCTGGTCTGTTTTCGGGATTCTTCTCAAAATACGGTTCTAATGGATTTGAGTTTAAATTAAACTCTTTTCCTTCATAAATAATTTTGTCAGGATATTGAGCTGTAACGATATTTTCAGCTTTCGCAATTCCAATTGTCAGAATTATTAATATTAATGATAGTGCTTTTCTCATATTGTGGGCAACGGTATTGTGTATGGAAAGTCGCGTTTCTTGTATCCTTAGATTTTCCGCGGGAAAATCATGATAAAAATAGGCAACTCACTTTGTTTTTAGCCCTAATTTAAGCGATTTTCTCATACACGGTGTTAGCGAGCGTTATTGAATTATATTTTTAAAAGCAATCATTTGTTCTTCGCTATCTCCAAAATCTTTTAAAACCTTTCCTTTTTCATTTACAAGCATAAAATAACCATCTCGTCCTTTATCTCTAATTTCACTTCTGCTAATCAAGAAATGTCCTTTATGTTTTCCGCTTTTAATAATTTCAAAATATTCTGCAGAAAATAATTCAGTCCATCTCCCATTTTCAATGTTTACTTTTACTAATTCATTAGCTGTCATCCATTTTTCTACTGTGAAATATAGACTTTCTCTATCTAATGATAGGGTTAGTGAGTTAATATTAAATATTTCATTTGATTGGTCATTACCATCCTTAAATGGTTTTTTTTCAGTTATTACTCGTTCTGTTAAATCATCAACTGATACAAGCATTAATTTTTTTCTAGTGAATGGTCTATAAGTTCCTTGTTCTTTCACAGCTCTTATGAAAAGAACTGATTCATTGTTATATTTAATTGGATTTTCATCACTATTATTGAAAGTTAATTGGATTTGTTCATCATTAGACCTAACAGCGTAAATATTTTTTTCTTTTACAAAAACTTTTTTCAATTCATTTTTTTTCATTGCTGTTGATGCCATAACATTTTTATCCGTAGTCAAATCGCCTTCAGTTATAATTCTCCATTTATTATTAATTTTTTTGAAATTAATGTATGAATCAAATACTTCTGATTTGTTATTATATTTTACTCTTTTTTGAAAATTACATTTATATTCATTCTTATTTGTCTTTTTAGTTTCAATTTCGCCAACAATTTCTTGTAAGAAATCTGGATGCTTATTATAGAATTCTAATTTGTCTTGAATACAATTATTTTTACTTTTATTCACGGTATAATACAATACAGAGTCATCATACATTTCAGACAGTATCTCAATGTCTTTTGATGAGTTAGCATCATTCCATTTAACAACTAAATCTTTCATATTTGTATTATCCTGCGTACAACTCGTTAATGCAGTAAGGACAAATATTATCATTCCGATTGTTTGACTTAGTCTCATATTCATTTATTTTTTTAATTTTTTCACAATGTTTTTTGTGTCAGTTTTATGCTCGCTAACGGTATTGTATATAGCTCGTAGCGTGTAAATTAGTGATTATTTTTCCGCTAAGCACAAGCCAGATTTTTAAATTTTACTATTTATCTTTTTATTGTAAATCGTCAAATTTAAAAATTTGGCGACTTTCCAAATATGCCTTAACTTCGATTACGCAACTATTTAGCTATGAGCTATATGCGTTGTTGTGTGCAGTTTTTATATTCCGTTTATACTTTTCCATTCCGATATTTTTTTCGGATGTTCGTTGTCGTCAGGGAAATGCTTTTTAGCAAAATCAAACTGCTTAAATGTCAGCAAAACCATTTCTCCATCATTATCACACTTTATTGGATAAAATCTGTTTTCGCTGTTCTGATTTTCCAATTCTGAATTGAGCATTTTTATAAAGTTCAGATATGCAATTCCCCAATCATAGTCAGTAAATTGTCCATCGAATGCAACATATTCAGTTCCGTTTAATTCAATCGTGTGTTTCCAATAATTATCTGTCTGCTCACTTTTTTCATTCGCATATTCAAGTCTTAATCCTAATTTTTCGAACGATGATTTTACTTTATTTAAATATTCAGTTAATCCATCTGTTTCAAATAATGTTTCGCAATCGACAGCAAAAAATCGGTTGTCAGTATAATCTGTTGTTTCTCCACGCATTGCTCCAGAAAAGAAGTTCCATTTATCTTTTGATTCCACAAATTCTTGCTTAACGGTTTCTAATTCCGATTCGTCAGTCAGATTGAAAAACTCAAGTTTATCCAATTTAGATACGATTTCTTTTCCCGATAATTTTTCTACAATTTTGGATTCAGTTTTTTTAGATTGAACATTGTTTTTTTGTTCTTTCTTTTGAGAAGTACAACTCAAAATTCCGATAAAAAGTAGAAATATTAATCTTTGCATAATGTTTTTCTCAAATTGCACACAACGGTATTGTGTATGGAAAGTCGCGTTTATTATATCCTTAGATTTTCCGCAGGTAAATCATAAAATAAAGAAGCAACTCACTTTATTTTAAGCCCTGATTTAAGCGATTTTTTCATACACGGTGTTGTAAAATGTACTTTTCTCTACACTTCAATCGAAATATTCACTTTTCCGCCAAGTCCTTTTTCCACAATGTCAAATAATGTTTTTAAAGTCAGATTACTGCCATTATTTTCTACACGAGAAATATAAGTTCGTTTTTTATCAATCAGTTCGCCAAGTTGTTCTTGGGTAAGATTTTTTTCCTCACGAGCATTTCGTAAAAGCAATCCAATTTTAAACGATTCAAATTCTCTGTCTAATTCATCTCTGCGTTCAGTTCCTTTTTTTCCGTAAACGCTATCTTTTATGTCTTTCCAACTTTTAGTTTCCATTGCCTTTGTTTTTTTCTTCGTAATACTCTTTCATTAATCGCACTGCTTTGTCAATTTCTTTTTTTGGTGTTTTCTGCGTCTTTTTTGTAAATCCGTTTAAGAGTATGACTAACTTACCTTTATCGAAGAAGCAAAAAACTCTCCAAATATTCGAACCTAATTTAATTCGAGCTTCAAATAATCCTTTATGAGTTTTCATCGGTGCCAGATATGTTTTCGGCACGTGTTGATAGGTTTCGATTATTTCAATGACTTTAAATATTTTGTCTTGAACTTTTTTCGGTTGAGCAAGTAGAAACTCCTCGAAATAATTTTTGTATTGTATTACTTGCCTAACTTTTCCCATTACAGCAAATGTAACTTAAAAGTTACTATTCTCAAAATATCAGAAGTTTAATTTTAACTTTCGAGTGTTCTTTGGGTATGTTTTACAACGGTATTGTGTATGGAAAGTCGCGTTTGTTATATCATTAGATTTTCCGCAGTGAAATCATAAAATAAAGAAGCAACTCACTTTGTTTTAAGCCCTAATATAAGCGATTTTATATACACGGTGTTCTATGCAGTTTTTGTTCGTATTATTTTTCAAACTTAACCATTATTTTGACTAGTCCGTTTATAAACCCTTTTGCCATTTGTGATTTTCTTGTGCGAGGCTTCCATTCTTTGTTTCTAAATCTACTCCAAGTCAGAAGCTTTAAATCTGTATGAGTAAAATTAATTCTTGGTGCAATAATCGCCATCGATTTGATCGGTTCGTCATATTTATCATTTACAATTTCTACACCAATGCAAATCCCATTTTTCGGAAATGTAACTCTTAATTCTTCAACGTCAATTTTTAGTTGATATGTTTTATTCTCTGGATTGATAACTAAATTCTTAAAATGTAATAATTTCCCAGGTTCTTTTGTAATAGAATCGTATTCGTAAAATTTAATATTGTAAGTAGCTAAATAGTCATATTCTTTCGATTTATTCAAGTTCAGGATTACTTGCTTAACTATACCTTCTTGATTTTTTGGGTTATGAATTAAATTAGCAAATTCATAGCCGAACGGTAAGCTAGTCCTGATTTTTAGTCGTTTGGATTCTCCCAGTTTTTTACTCGATGTGTATTTTTTATTTTTCGCAGAAATGACGACTTCTTGAAGTTTTTCGGCTGATGGTTTTAGTTTTATATTAAAAATCTGTTCAAAATCTTTTATTTCAGATATGTTTACGATTAAACTTTTATAACCAACTGATGAAATTAGAATTTGTTTTTCATTATTTATTTTAAGTTCAAATTTTCCTGCTAAATCGGTATAAGTTCCTTTGTCTTTTTCGATAAAAGTTACATTTGCTAAATGCATTGGAAGATTTGTATCAAAATCAGTTACTATTCCATTTAAAATTTGTCCATTAGCGATTGTAGAGAATAGAACAATTAAAATTCCGATGTAAATTTTCAATGTAGAGTGTTGTTTTTAAATTGCATAGAACGGTTTTGTATATGGGCAGTGCGGGCGAAAATGGCTGTTACCATTCGGTTGAGCACAAGCCGATTTTTACAAATTCCGCTTTTTATTTTTTTGTGTCAAAAGTCGGATTTGTAAAAATTCGGCGACTTCCAAATATACCCAAACTTTTGGTTTGGCGACAACTCCCGCATTGCCTATATACGTTGTTGCCATTAGTTTATTCCGCAATCCAATTCAGGAGTAATTTAATCGGCATTGTAAGAATAACAAAAATAAAATCCATTAAAAAACCAACGATTGGTAGTATTAAAAATATCCACCATTTATATTTAAATTTTGTCGTAATTCCGTTCGTTAAAATTTTCCACGCAATAATAATCTTGTCTTTATAATAATATAAAATTAATAAATCAGTTAAAATCATACCGCCAATTCTAATTGGAAGAGCAAAACCTTGAACACTTGTCGTAAAAGCTATGTCTATAATTAAAATCTGAGCTAATATTGATAAAACTATTAAAGCTCCAATCAACACTGTTCTGTTCAATATCAGTAGTATTCCGCCTATAATTTCCAAAATTCCAGTTGCAACATTGAAAAAGGTACTTCTTCCAAATAGATGCCAAGCAACATAAAAACTATCAATATCCTTAATTGGTTGTTCTAATATTGATGGGTTATATACCCCAAACTGGCTTAAAGTCAATTTACCCCAACCATAATTAATCATATAAAAAACCAAATACCAGCGTAACGCTAATATTCCAAAATCAATTATTTTTTCTTTTTTCAATTGGATGATTTGCTGCATTCAATGTTCTAACGCAACAAACGTTGCTTTGATTAAGTGAGTCTAAGCTACAAGTTTCAGTTCTAAATCTATCATTTCTTTAGGTGTTTT
>NZ_JALZVX010000114.1 GCF_023299985.1 Lacinutrix sp.
GATGCAGATGGTGAATTTTTTCCACTTAACGATGGTCAAAAAGGAATGTCGTATTACACAAGCGCTTTAGTTACAGCAGTAGATATTTCGTATCATTTTGGAACGCAAGATCCAGGCTTATTAAGTATTGCAGAAAAACAAGATCGTGTCTTATTAGACGATTCTGGTTTAGCAGTAGCCCTTGGTGTTAAAAATGGTAAAGCTGAACCTTTCAATAAAAAATCTATCAATCTTTCTGATGGACCAAAAGGACAACAAGGTGGTGTTGCTATATTGAGAAATGAAGATATTGAATTAGTATTTAAATATGCTGCTCAAGGTTCTAGTCATGGTCATTACGATAAGTTATCGTATTCATTACATGAAAACGGTGAAGAAATTCTTCAAGATTATGGATTATCAAGATTTGTAAATATCGAACAAAAAGGAGGTGGAAATTACCTAAAGGAAAACAAGACTTGGGCAAAACAAACCATTGCACACAATACAGTAACACAAAATGAAACATCTCATTTTAATGCGAAGTACGAAATAGGAAGTCAGCATCACTCGGTACTAAATTATTTCTCTTCGGAAAATGAAAACATTCAAGTAGCAAGTGCAAAAGAAAGTAATGCCTATCCAGGAACAGAAATGTTACGTACAATGGCAATTATAAAAGGCGAAGATTTTGAAAAGCCATATATGTTAGATATCATGAAGGTGACTTCTAATAAAGCAAATAAATATGATTTTCCTTATTACTTCTCAGGACAAGTCATACAAACAAACTTTGATTACACAACACCTAAAACATTAACAACTTTAGGAGATAAAAACGGATACCAACATTTATATGTAGAAGGCACTGCAAAAACTAATACCAAGAATTCTAAATTTTCTTGGTTAAGCAATTACAAGTTTTACACGTTAACAACGGTAACAAATACTAATGATGAATTATTATTCACTAGAATTGGAGCAAACGATCCAGAGTTTAATTTAAGAAGAGATCCGGCTTTAATGTTAAGAAGAAAAAACACTAAAAACACACTGTTTGTTTCTATAATAGAATCGCATGGAAATTACAGTCCAGTTACAGAATCTGCAGTAAACTCAAAAAGTAGTATAAAAGAATTAAAAGTCCTTATAGATACTGAAGCTTATACAGCAATACAGATTACTAATATAAAAGGCAACGTAAAACTGTTTATAACGGCAAATACAAATGCTTCAAAACAAGCAAAGCATAACTTAAAAATTAACGATAAGAATTATGAGTGGTCAGGTTCTTATTATTTCAAATAAAATAATAAAACAAATAATAAACTGAGCGCAGTTCAGGTGCTTATTAAAAAAATAAAATTATGAAAAGAGTTAGTGAAAAATACGTGATTACAAAAGATATGGAATGGGAAGTTCTTGGAGGAGGAGTGTCAAGAAAGTTCTTAGGCTACGATAACCAAATCATGATGGTAAGCGTGAAATTTGATAAAGGAGCCTTAGGTGCACCACATCAACATTTTCATACACAAGCGACTTATTGTGTTTCAGGTAAATTTGAATTTGTAATTGATGGCGAAAAGAAAATTGTAGAAGCAGGAGATGGCGTTTATATAGAGCCTAATTTATTACATAGTGCAGTTTGTTTAGAAGAAGGACAATTAATTGATACATTTAGTCCAGTAAGAGAAGATTTCTTAACTGGAGATGGTCCATCTTATTTTGGAGATAAGTAATAAAAAAGAAACTACTAGCAATTACTAAAGGTTTAAATTGTTTCATTTAATGACAGAGACCTTATCTTATTTAAAACAGCTATTAAAGAATTCATTTTTTTTTAGCACCAGATTTTATTAAATTCATTTAATTTCATATAAAAAATTAAGAAATAGATTGATTTAACAAAATTTTATATATATTTGGTTGACCAGTTTGGTTAACCAATTATAAACTAAACTAAAAAAAGGTAGGTTCAAACCCATCCTTTTTAGAATAAACTTCCTGAGAAGGAAGTAATTTTGCATAAAAAATAATTGTTGTAAAGGTGAAAATTACAATAATTATAATTTTGCATTAAAATTTAATCTAATAACCAATTAAAAACTTAAAGACAGATTATGAATTTCAAAGTAAAATCAGTATTCTTTGTGTTGTTTTTTATGAGCTTTATTTCATTTGCTCAAAATTACATGCTTAAAGGACAAGTGCTTTCAGGTGAAGACAAAATGCCTTTGCCAGGTGTTAATGTTTTAATCGCTGGAGGTACCACAGGAACATCTACAGATTTTGATGGTAACTATCAATTACAAGTCAAAGATGGAGATGTAATACAATTTTCTTCCATAGGTTTTGTTACTCAATTAATTCCAGTAACAGGCCAAGCTAATCAAAACATAGATCTAGTAGTGGATGCAAGTACTCTAGATGAAGTAGTAATAATAGGTTACGGTACACAAAAGAAAAGTTTATTAACAGGTGCTATTTCTAAGGTGACAAATGAAAAATTAGATCAGATAGCAGTATCTAGAGTTGATGAAGCTTTAATAGGTCAAATATCTGGTGTTAGTATTGTAAATTCAGAAGGTGAAGCCGGTGGAGCGCCTACTATTAGAATTCGTGGTGTTGGGTCTATACAATCTAACGCTGGGCCATTAATTGTTGTTGATGGATCTGTTGTGGATTCAGATTTTTTAACAAATATCGACATGAATAACGTTGAGTCTTTTGAGGTTTTAAAAGATGCTGCATCAGCTTCTATCTTTGGGTCTAGAGGAGCTAACGGTGTTATTCAAATTACAACAAAGGAAGGTAAAGAAGGAAAAGCCAAGTTTACATATAACACGTTTACTGGTTTTAAAGAAGGACTTCAAAGTGATGATTATGATATTGATTTTGAAGCAGAACTTCAAAGAGAAAGAGATATTACAGGTGGTCTTTCTTTAGGAAGCCAAATGAGACAGTTAATTAACGCTAACAATAATTGGCAAGATATTGTAATTGATGGTGGTGTTATTCAAAGCCATAGTTTTGGAGTAAGAGGAGGTGGTAAAAAAACAAAATATAATATCAATCTAAGTTATACTAAAGATGAAGGTGTTTTATTAACAGATGAGTTTGAAAGATTTACTGCGCAAGCGAAAGTGAGTTCAGAATTGACAGATAAGCTTAAAGTGGGTGCTAGTTTCTCTCCTTCTTTTACAGGAAGAAGAAGATTTAGTGCTGCTGGGCTTTACGATGTTATACGTCAACCTTCATGGGTGCCTTCACGTTTAGACGATTTTAATATTCAGTTTGTAAACAGAGTTCGTGATGGTGGTGCTTATGCAGATGCTCAAGTTGGAGATTATGTATTACAAAGAATGTTCGATGATTTTCAATTCCCAGCTGGAGCAACAAGTATTTTTGATTCTCAAGGAAATTTTCAAGGACTTCCTGTAAGTAGTGGTACAGATATTAGTAATACAAGTAACATTAATCCTTTAGCTAAATTGTTAGAGCGTGAACGCTTCGAGGATCGCTACAAGTTTTTTGGTAACTTATATGCTAATTATAAATTAAATTCTGACTTTAGTTTTAGAACAGACTTTACTGCAACTTATGAAAATAGAATTAATACAGATTATCAAGGTATTAATGAATCTAGAAATGGAGCATCTGCCGCTAATGCGTCATATGATACTAGAAGTAGATATGGATTAATATCTAATAATGTTTTAAGTTATAATAAAACAATAGATAAGCATGACATAAGTGCTATTGTTGGTGCTTCTTTTGAACATAGATTTTTTGAAGAGTCTCAAATTGAAACTAGTGGATTTACATCAGACGTTATACCAAACGTAGGAGGTGGTTCTATTATTAACTCAGCTACAGCTTTTGATTATCAAAATAATTTAAATGGATTTTTTGCAAGAGCGATATATGCTTACGATAATAAATACTTATTTAACGCAAGTATAAGACGTGATGGTAGTTCTGTTTTTGGAGCTGATACTAAATATGGTGTTTTTCCAGCAGTATCTGCTGGTTGGGTAGTGTCTAACGAGGATTTTCTAGAAGATTCTAACTGGATTAATCAGTTAAAATTGAGAGTAAGTTATGGTGTTACAGGAACAAATGATTTTGCTGGTGGATTCTTAGTTGAAAACTACCCTAGTTTGGCATTATTAAGTGGCTCTAGTGCTGTTGTAGATGGTAGTATTCTACCAGGTTTTAATGCACAAAACATTGCTAATCCAGATTTGCAATGGGAACGATCTGTGGAAATTAATCCAGGACTTGATTTTGGGTTCTTTAACAACGCAGTATCTGGATCTTTAGAATATTATAACAGAACAAGTGACGAGTTGCTTTTAAATACACCTACTGGAGCTCCAACAGGTTTTCAATTTGCATTGCAAAATAGAGGAGAAGTTGAAAATACTGGTTTAGAATTAGAAATGAGATTACGTTTGGTAAGTAACGAAAACTTTAAATGGAAGGCTTCAATTATTGGTTCTCGCAATACTAATACTTTAAAAGATATAGGTGATGCAAATGGGCAAGTAGTTAATACTGGTGATGGAAGTAGATTGGTAGAATGGATCAATTTAGTTGGGCAACCAATTTCATCTTTCTATGGTTATGTGTTTGATAGAGAAATTGCATTCGAAGATTTAAATGATCCGTTTAGACAAGTTGGTAATAAAACTCAGTTTGTTTATGCTAAAGATTTAAATGGAGATGGCTTAATAACTGAAGATGATAAAACAATTTTAGGAGATCCTTTTCCAGATTTAGTATGGAGTTTTGGTAGTCAATTTGAATATAAGAACTTTGATTTTAGCTTTTTACTACAAGGAAGTCATGGTGCTAAAACTTACAATTTAGGAGATCAATATGTTTTTGATTTCTTCAATAGTAATACTGTAGATTTTAATCCAGCAACCGCTCCAGATCAAGAATTTTTGGTTCAACGTATTTTTACAGATGATTTGGTACAAGATGCAGGTTATGTAGCTTTGCGTACAGTTAGTTTAGGTTATAATTTACCTGAATCTGTTACACAGGGATTGAATTTAACAAACGTTAGATTATATGCTACAGGTCAAAACTTGTTTTTTATAACAGCAGACGATTACACTGGATGGAATCCAGAACATCAACGTAATTTAGCTGCTGGTAGTTTAGCTTCAGGTTACCAAAGAGGTGGTACAGCTATACAAAGAACAATAACACTTGGATTAAACATTCAATTTTAACATATAAAATTATTATTATGAAAACAAAATATATTTTTACAGGTCTAATCATGATGCTTTTTTTAGGGTCTTGTGATTTAGATACAATACCAACATCTGCTGTTACAGTAGATAATTTTTTCACTACAGACGAAGAAATAGAAACAGGAATTATAAATATTTATGATGCTTTACAAGGTAGTAATCCATTAGAAGGTAGCTCTGATATATTCGGAAACGGTTTTAATCATGTATTTTTAGGGATACAAATAGAATACCAAATGGGAGAAGTGTTAAGTGATAATGCCAGAACTAAGAGTGGTTCTCCTCAAGGGTTTGATTTTGAAATCTTTAATGTAATGCCACAAACTTTAGCTGTAACTACTTATTATAGAAGTATGTACAGGATTATTTTTAACGCTAATGTAGTATTAGAAAATTTAGAAGATGCATCACAGGAAAATGCTGTAAAATTTGAAGCAGAAGCACGTTTTTTAAGAGCTTATGCTTATTTTAATCTTGTGCGTTATTATGGAGATGTACCATTAGTTAACAGAACAATTGCTCCAGATGAAGTAGGATTAGCGTTTACAAGAGTCCCTCAAAATCAAATTTACGATTTTATTTTAAGTGACTTACAGTTTGCAGAGAACAGTGGTATAGATATCTCTTCAAGAAGTAGAGCTTCAAGAGGTGCTATTCAAACCTTGCTTGCCAAGGTTCATTTAACCTTAGGTAATTATTTAGATGCCCAAGTACTATTAGAATCTGTAATAGCTAGTAATAATTACAGTTTAGAATCAAACTTTTTTGATGTTTTTTATAATGAATCAAATAGCGAAACTGTTTTTTCAATAGAATTTGATGCTACTCAGGTTAATGATAGTCAAGGTTTCTCAGCAGAATTTTTAGATGCTGTAGGTCGTGGTACAGGTACAAATTATGCTACAGATGAATTAGTAGCGGCTTTTGATGCTATTGGTGGAAACAGAGGCCAAGTGAGTTTTAGAGGTGATCCAGGTAATCCAGGTTTATTTCAAACAGCTAAATTTTTACCGATTGAAGATACTAATGTAGGAGACATTCCTGTTCCTTCTAATCCAAGAATCGCAGGAAATGACTTTATTGTAATACGTTACGCAGATGTCTTACTTTTACATGCAGAAGCAATTATGGCTGGAGGCACAGTAACATCATCAATGGATGCTATTACATCGTTTAATTTGGTTAGAGAAAGAGCTGGTACTTCAGCTCCTATTACAGAGCTTACTAAACAAATGCTTATGGACGAAAGAAGAGTAGAATTAGCTTTTGAAAACCATCGTTTTTTAGACCTTAAACGTTTTGGCGTGGCACAAGAAGTATTATCAGCATTTTCTGCTGCTAATAACCATGATTTTCAAGCCTTCGAATTATTACTTCCAATTCCTTCAGCTGAAATATCTATTAGCCAAGGTTTATTAACACAAAATCCAGGATATCCAAATTAAAAAATATAATGTTATGAAAACAATTAATTTTAAAAGACAAATTTTATCAAAAACTAACTTAGTACTTATTTTAGTTTTTACATTAATGACTATTTCATGTGACTATATAGATGATCTTCCAGAAGCGAATTCTATCGCAGATGAAACACCACCAACTGCCTTATTTACTTTTACCAATGGTGAACTAGTAGAAGATTTTACACAAGTAAGTTTTGCAAACCAATCTAGTGATGCTATAAATTACAGTTGGGATTTTGGAGATGGAACTACTTCTAACGAACTTGATCCATCACACGTGTATAGTGGTGAAGGAACTTTTATAGTAACTTTAGTGTCATCTGATGCTTTAAGTCAAACGTCAACGTTTACAGATACTGTAGAATTAATTCAACCTGAAGAACCAGCCGTTCTAGATCCAGTTTTACTTAATGCAGATTTTAACAAACTTCCAAAATTAGGAGCAAGTGATTGTGCTTGTTCAGGATGGGATAATGATGACATCGGTGAACAAGGAGAATCTAGTTCTGGTAATGGAGGTAGTGATAATGTTGTGAAATTTGATAATAATGAACCAGATCACGTATACCAAGAATTTGCCGTTACACCAAACGCAGATTATGCAATACAAATTGTTACATCATTTAAAGGTATAGCTACTCCTCCAGGAAGTTTTCCAGGTAGTATGTTAGAATTAAGAGTTTTATCAGGTGCTGGTTATACAAGTGGTTACACGCCAATTTATTATGATACATCTGCAGAAGTTCCTAATTCAGGTTTTGGTTATTCATCAGTTGCACAAGTTGAAGATGCTGCTAATAACCTTTTAGTTGATGTAATTAGTAATCCTGGTAATGATGATTATAATACTAGTCAGGTATTTATCTTTAACTCTGGTGCTAACGATAGTGTTGCACTTTTTATTAGAGGAATTGGTGGAGATGGAAGTGTTGGAAATTATGGATACAGTAGTGGTGATGAAGAAATACGTGCAGACTCTGTAGTTATAACCGCTATAAACTAAATTTAAAATATCTAAAAGCTGAGATAAATGCGTATAAAAATTAAAATTTTAATCTTATTAATATTTGTTTCAGCTTTTAGTTTTAGTTGTCTAGCACAAAATAATGTTGTTGAGGACAAAATAGAAACTAAAAAGAAAAAAAAGAAGAAGAAGAAAAAATCAAAAAAAGTAAAACTCCCTAAAATAGATTTAAGTCACTGGAAAGTAACATTACCTGTGGTTAATGAAAAAGGTAAACCTTTTGAAATAGATCCTCCAGAAATAAAGGATTTTGCTAAAATGGAGGTTGCTAAGCCATACATGTATATAGATTCAACAAAAGGAGCTATAGTTTTCCATGCTTTGCCTACCAACTCAAAAACAAAAAACACTAAGTATACTAGGTCAGAGTTAAGAGAGCAAATGGTGCCTGGTGAAAACAATGTTAACTGGAAATTTGCAGATGGTGCTTACATGAAAGGTAAGCTTGCAATGGCTGAAGTCACAAAAGATTCAGACGGCAAGTATCATCGTGTTATTATTATGCAAATTCATGGTCGTTTAACTAATGAGCAACGCGATTTAATAGGTGAAGATGACAACAATGCACCACCTATTCTTAAAATTTATTGGGACAAAGGTAAAATAAGAATAAAATCAAAAGTGCTCAAAAATTTAAGCGCCACTCCAGAAGAAATGTTACATGAAGATGCATGGGATAATGATGATGGTTTCAATTTTGAACAAGAAGTAGGCTTTAAAAAGTTTACTTTGGAAGTTAAAATTTCTGATGGAAAAATGGTAATAATCTTAAATAAAACTGAATACAAAGTGTACGAAAGTATCCATATTAAAAAATGGGGCATTTTTGAAAATTATTTTAAAGCTGGAAACTATTTTCAAACAAGAGATGAAGGTGCTTATGCTAAAGTAAGATATTATGAGTTAGAAGTATCTCATTAATAATTAGTTTGATTAGTCTTGAATATATTTATATTTTCTGAATTTTTATAGTCTATTTTTTTTAGATCTATAAAAAGTTAGTTAAATAAAGTGTAATATTGAAAATATAATTACTTTTTTATATATTGAAGTAAAATAACTAGCTAGTCAACCAAATTTATTTATGAAAATAGAAATACTTACAAAATCAGAAAATGTAGATGTTCAAAATGCTATTATTTCTCAAATAGGAAACCTAATAAATAGTAAAAACCTAGAACCTGGAGATAAATTACCTTCAGAGAGAATGCTTTCTGAAAAATTTGATGTATCAAGAAGTAATGTTCGTGAAGCTATTCAAAAATTAGAGTTTTATGGGATATTAAAATCCATTCCTCAAAGTGGAACATTTGTAGCTAATATTGGTGCTACAGCAATGGATGGGATGATAGAAGATATTCTTAGATTAGATGATCCAGATTTTAAATCTTTAGTCGAAACTAGAATTTTACTAGAATTAAAAACGTCTAGATTGGCTGCTTTAAGAAGAACAGATGAAGACCTAAAGCAAATGAAACTAGCTTTAGATGCTTACAGTAAAAAAGCATTAAACGGTGAAGATGCAGTGCAAGAAGATTTATTATTCCATTTGGCAATCGCTAAAGCTAGTGGAAATAGCACAATGAATACTTTTATGCTAATTATCACGCCAGAAATAATTACAAATTTTGAAACACATCATGTTTGTGATAAAAACCTGGCAACACAAGGAATAAAGGAACATCAAGAGATTTACGATGCTATAAAAAATCAAAACCCAACATTAGCAAAAGAAAAAATGAAAGAACACTTTAGTGTGTTGTATCAATATTGCTACAGTATTTAATACATTCTAAATATTAAGATTAATTTAAATTTAAGGTCTTAATCAAAAAGATTAATACTAACTAGAAACTAACTAAATGAAATTAAAAGGACTAAGATGGTGGGTAATAGGCTTAATAGCTTTAGCTGCTGTTATAAATTACATAGACAGACAAGCTTTAGGAGTCTTATGGCCAGATATTGCAGAATCTATGTTTCCTGATATGGATGCAGATGGTCGAAAAGAAGTATATGCATGGATTACAGGGAGTTTTATTTTTTTCTATGCTGGTGGTCAAGCACTATTTGGTAAAATATTTGATTGGGTAGGAACAAGAATAGGATTCGCAATCTCTATTGGAGTATGGTCTGTAGCTACCGCTTTACATGCGTTTGCTGGTGGAGCGTGGACGTTTGCTATTTTTAGATCTATATTAGGTTTAGCAGAAGCTGGTAACTGGCCAGGAGCAGCAAAAGGAAATGCAGAATGGTTTCCTGCAAAGGAGAGAGCATTTGCTCAAGGTTTATTTAACTCAGGTGCTGCTATTGGAGGTATTGTAGCAATTCCAATGATTGCCTTTATGACTATATACTTTAGTTGGCAAATGATATTTGTTATCGTTGGTCTTATTGGTTTGTTATGGTTGTTACCTTGGTTATTAATAGTAAAAGCGCCACCAGAATACCATCCAAATATTACTGAAGATGAAAAAAAATACATATTAAGTGGACAAATCACAAAAGAGGATTCAGTAGAAAATGTTTCCGAATACATTCCAACTACAACTCAGTTATTTAAACATAGAGAAAGTTGGGGAGTTATTTTAGCTTCTGCGGCAATTGATCCTATATGGTGGTTATTTGTAGCATGGATACCAATTTATCTTAATGGAGTTTACGGTATGGATGTTAAAACTATAGGTATTTACGGATGGGTTCCTTACGTAGGAGCAATGTTTGGTGCTTGGTTTGGAGGTCTTTTAGCACAAAATAGAATTAAAGTTGGATGGAATATCAATAAAACTAGAAAGCGTGTAATAACTCTTGGATGTTTAATAATGTTTCCATCTTTCTTTTTACTAATTGATCCAGCTGCTTTTGCGTCTGTATTTAATTCTGTATTTAGTTTCTTAGGTGCTAATATGAATTCTCCAACAGCTGCAGTAATAATAATGGCTATTATCTTATTTGGTTTTCAAACATCTATTGGAAATGTACAAACCTTACCAAGTGATATGTTTAGTAAGAAAACAGTAGGTACTCTATCAGGATTTGCAGGAATGGCTGCCAAATTAGCCGTGTTTGGATTTACAATTTTAGTACCATGGTTAACAAGAGGAGAGAATTATGCTCCAGCATTTTATGTAGGTGCAGGACTTACAGCTGCTGCATTATTTGCTGTTTGGGTATTGATACCTAAAGTGGAAAAAGTAAAGGCAATAAAATAAATTAAAAAAAATATTAAATAATAAAACATTAAAAATGAGTAAAAATAAAGGAAAAGTAGCTATCGTTACAGGAGCAACAGGCGGAATAGGATTTGAAGTTGCCAAACGATTAGGTAATGACGGTTATACTGTAGTTTTAAATGGTATAAATGATGAGGAAGGTGCTGCAAAATTAGCTGAGCTTTCTGGTCTAGGAATGACAGTAGAATACCGTGGTTTTGATGTTACAAGTGAAGAAGCTGTAACTTCTAACATAAAAGCAATTGGAGAAAAATATGGTAGAATAGATGTACTTGTAAATAATGCAGGTGGATTAGGTGGAAGATCTCGTTTCGAAGAAATGACAACAGATTTTTACAGAAAAGTAATGGCATTAAATCTTGATTCGGTATTTTTTGCTTCAAGAGCTGCAATCCCTTTTCTTAAAAGTGGAGAACATCCTTCTATAATTAACTATACATCAAATGCAGGATGGACTGCAGGTGGACCTGGAGCAGGAATTTATGGTACTTCTAAAGCTGGAGTTCATGCAATAACAAGAGCATTAGCTAAAGATTTAGCAGAATATGGTATTAGAGTAAATGCAGTGTCACCTGGAACTATTGATACACCATTTCACGCACAAATTAAATCAACTAAGCCAGAAGTTTTTGCTTCATGGGCTAACAATATAATGTTAGGAAGATTAGGTCAACCAGAAGATGTTGCTGGTGTTATTTCTTTTTTAGCAAGTAAAGATGCAGGTTTTATTACAGCTGAAACTATCCAAATAGGTGGAGGTCAGGCTTTAGGTATATAAATAAAAATATTTTGTAAGGCATCATTATATTGGTTGCTAATTAGTCAAGCGTTAATGCATTTATGTTTTAACGCTTTTTTATTTTGAAGAATCCCTTATTATCAATTCAGCATCAAGAATTTTTTTATTCAAGGTTTGTTTTAAATCCTTAGATTGTACAAGTTCTAAAAACGTTTCAGCAGCAATTTGTCCTATCTGTTCACTGTGTTGATTAACACTTGTAATTGATGGTGTTACTAAGGAAGTAAAGGGCTCATTACCAAAGCCAACTAGTCTAATATCGTCTGGTACAGCAATATTGTTTTCATTTAAAACTTGTAAAGCACCTAGAGCTGCAGCATCACTTGCAACATAAATAGCATCGGGACAATTTTTTAGAGTCAGTAATTTTTTCATTTGTATTCTTCCGTCTTCTAAAGTCAAATTGCTTTCAATAAGTAATTCATCATCATGAGGTAAATTATGCTTTTTTATAGCATCAATATAACCTCTTATTCTATTATTAAAAATGCGAGTACGACGGTAACCTCCAATATGCGCTATGCGTTTACAACCTGCTTCAACAAGGTGTTTAATAATCATATGGCTGCTTTCATAATCATTAATTCCTATGTAATCTACATTTAAATCGTTTTCACCACGATCAAATAAGACTAATGGAATATTATTAGACTTTATTTTTTCAAAATAAGACAAATCTACAGTTTCATTTGCCATAGAAGCGATAATACCATCAACTTGAGTAAATAATAAGGTGTCAATATTTCGACATTCTTTTTCAAAAGACTCGTTGGATTGCGTAATTATAAGGTTATATCCTGCTTTATTTAAAACATCTTCCATGTGTTCAATCACAGAAGAAAAGAAGTTACTATTAGTTCTAGGTACAATAACACCAACAAGATTACTTTTTCCTCTTCTTAATGCACTCGCTAAATGATTGGGTTGGTAGTTTAATTCTTTAGCAACACGTTTAACTTCAAGTTTTGTTTTTTTACTTATTCTAGAATCGTCATGTAATGCTTTAGATACTGCAGCAGCAGAAATATTTAGCACATTGGCAATGTCTTTTATAGTAGTTCTTTTTTTATTCACTTAGTTTTTATATATTTGCTTAAACGTTTAAGCAAAAGTATTGTTTTAGTTTATGAAATCAAAATAAGACTATTTTGATTTTATTTTTACAAATCTGCTTAATCGATTAACCAAACTATAATATAATAATTTTATACAATGAAAAAAGTAGTTACTTTCGGAGAAATCATGTTAAGATTAGCTCCACAACAATTTTTAAGGTTCTCACAAGCATCTAGCTTTGACGTCGTTTACGGCGGTGGAGAGTCTAACGTTGCAGTTTCACTAGCAAACTATGGTGTCCCTGTAGATTTTGTAACACGTTTACCAAAAAATGACATTGGAGCCTGTGCCATGATGGAAATGCGTAAAAGAGGTGTTGGTGTAGATAAAATAATCTATGGTGGAGACCGTTTAGGAATTTACTTTTTAGAAACTGGAGCAGTAAGTAGAGGTAGTAAAGTAGTCTACGATCGTGCTCATTCAGCAATTTCTGAAATTAAATCAGGAATGGTAGATTGGAAAGCGGTATTTAAAGATGTGGCTTGGTTTCACTGGACAGGTATTACACCAGCAATCTCTCAAGGTGCTGCAGATGCGTGTTTAGAAGCTGTAAAAGTTGCAAGTGAAATGGGAGTTACTATTTCTACAGATTTAAATTATAGAGCTAAACTTTGGACTTTTTGTGACGAAGCGCACAGAGAGAAGATAATGACAGAAATAACGTCTTATTGTGATATTATTCTAGGAAACGAAGAAGATGCAGAAAAGCACTTTGGTATCAAACCAGAAGGTTTAGATATTACAACGCAAGGACATGATGTAAAAGCAGGAGCTTTCTTATCTGTTTGTAAGCAAATGATGGAAAAATTTCCAAGAGCTACAAAAGTAATAACAACATTAAGAGGTTCAATTTCTGCTTCGCATAATACTTGGGCAGGTGTTTTATACGACGGTAAAACAATGTTCGAAACACGTCAATACCAAATTACAGATATAGTAGATAGAGTAGGTGGTGGAGATTCATTTATGGGAGGATTAATCTACGGATTGCTTAAATACCCAGAAAACGATCAAAACGCACTAGACTTTGCAGTAGCAGCTTCTTGTTTAAAGCATACAATTAAAGGTGATGCAAACTTAGTAACAGTTGCAGAAGTAGAAAAATTAATGGGTGGAGACGCTTCAGGACGTGTAGCGCGTTAATTAAAAGTGTTTATTTGATTATCTTTTAAGTTGCTTGATTCCATTTAACAGATAAACAAATGCACTAATAAATAAATACACATTTAAAAATGGCAAATTATACAAGAATAGAAGTTGCAGCTGTAATGAAACAAACAGGATTAGTTCCTTTGTTTTATAATGCAGATTTAGAAATTGGTAAACAAGTAATTAAAGCTGTTTACGATGGTGGAGCTCGTTTATTAGAGTTTACGGCAAGAGGAGATTTTGCTCATGAAGTTTTTGGTGAGCTTAATAAATATGTGCTTAAAGAACTACCAGGAATGGTAATGGGTGTTGGTTCTGTAACAGATGCAGCATCAGCTTCAAGATTTATGGCTTTAGGTGCTAACTTTATTGTTACTCCTGTTTTAAGAGAAGATATTGCAATAGTTTGTAACAGACGTAAAGTAATGTGGTCACCTGGTTGCGGTTCTTTAACCGAAATTTGTAGAGCAGAAGAATTAGGATGTGAAGTTGTTAAGCTTTTTCCTGGTGGGATTTATGGACCTGGTTTTGTTAAAGCAATAAAAGGACCACAACCATGGACTAGTATTATGCCAACAGGTGGAGTTTCTCCAACTCGTGAAAATTTAGAAGGCTGGTTTAACGCAGGAGTTACTTGTGTTGGAATGGGTTCTAAATTAATAGCAAAAGGAGCAGATGGAAACTATGATTTAGCAAAAATTAAAGCAGATACTAAAAATGCTTTAGCCATAATAACAGATTTAAGAGCATAACATTTGATATCGCAAGCAATAACAATTAAACAAATATCACATCTTTCGGGATACTCCGTTTCTACTGTGTCTAAAGCTTTAAATAATAAGCAAGATATAAGTTTGCAAACGCGAGAAGTTATTAAAGATATAGCAAAACAGCATAACTATGTACCAAATAGCTATGCTGTTTCCTTGCGTATAAAAAAATCAGTATCTATTGCTGTTGTTTTACCAAAGGTTACTTTAAGTTGCTATAGTCAAGCATTATCTAGTTTGCAAAAAACTGCTGAAAAAGCCAATTACAGAGTACTCTTTTATCAATCTGAAAGTTGTCCTGATAAAGAATTAAACTTTATTAGAAGCTTAAACGACGGTTCTACATCTGGTGTTATTTTAATATCTGAAGGACAACGAAAAGAAGATAGTTTTTTAGGTAGCAACATGCCAATAGAAATACTTTCTATTAGTAAAACACAACCTTTAGAAACTATTCAATTAGATTCTAAAAAGAGTTTTTCAAATCTACTGTCTAAAATTTAGTTATAATTTAGGAGAATTTTAATCTTTAATTAATTCTCACACATCTATAACCCTTCTTTACTAACACTAGTTTTCTTGTCTTAAACAAGCATGTTTTTAAAGATTTCTATTAATAATGGCAACAAATTAATATCGTTTATTAAATTTTAAAATAGAATTAGAATATTTTATATATATTTGGTAAACCAAACTGGTAAACCAATTTATTTTAAATCAGTTACTTACAAAATAATAGGACGTGAGTTTAATTATTAAATTAAATTTGGATAAATAATTTAAAATGAATATTATGAAAAAAACTTTACTTTTATTGACTGCATTTTTGGCTAGCCAAGCAATGTCAGCTCAACTTTACATTAACGAAATTTTAGTAAGTCCTCCAGGCACAGATTCTCAAAGAGAATACATAGAGTTAAGAGGTATTCCAAATGCAATGATTGCAGCAGACACTTATTTGATTCAAATTGAAGGCGATGGAGAATCTAATCCAGGAGATGTAGAGTCTAATGGGGGTTCATCTAATGGATGTACTGTTAATAATGATGGCACAACTGTTTGTCCTCAGGGAGGAATTATAGATTTATCTGGTGTACAATTAGGTTCTAACGGTATTTTATTAATATTAACAACAGGTAATATTTATACTATTGATAGTGCTGCTACTGTTTTAATGGACGTAACCGATGGAGAATTAGAAGATCAATCGCATACATTTTTTCTAGTAAATACAAACGGAAATGGTGCTCCATCTTCTAATGATGATATTGATGGAGATGATGATGGAGAAATAGATGCCGCTTTCACTTCTATATGGACATTTATGGATGGCATATCGTTTGCTGACGACGACGGCGCTCCTTCACCTGAGTTTGCATATGCTGATGTTATTTTTGCTGAGGCTGCTATTGTGCCAACACTTATGAGGCCTGCTTCTGCAACTGTAATATCTACAGCTACACAGTTTGATTATGCTGCAAGAATAGGAAATTCTACAGGTAATCTTATTGAAGATTCTGATAATTCAGACTGGTTAGGTTCAGATGTTCCTAGTAGTGGTAATTATCCTAATTGGCTTGTTGGTTCTAATTCAACATCTGTAAGAGCTGTGCCAGAAAGTTTTGAAGGTTCAGAATTAAATCATATTGGCGCTCCTAACCCGAGTGTTAATACTTTAGGTTTAGTAGAAGTAGATGTTTTAAATAGTTTAAGCATATACCCAAACCCAGCAAACACAATTTTAAATATTAAATCTACAACAGGTCAAACTATTGATAAGGTAGAAGTTTTTAATATTTTAGGAGCTAATGTTTTAACTACAAAAACTTTAACTAATGATGCTATTAATGTTTCAGAAATGGCAAAAGGTGTTTATTTAGTTAAAATAAATTCAGGAGCAAATACTATTACTAAAAAGTTAGTTATTGAATAAATTCAATAATATCTTAATATATAAAAGACAGCCTAACCGCTGTCTTTTATCGTTTTATACTTAACTTGTGCCAAAATTATTAAATTTATTCTACAGCAATTTTTATAAAACTTAAAATTTGAAACAAGCAATAAAATACATGATTATTAGTGCTTTAGCATTTACACTTTTAAATGTATTTGTTAAAATATTAGATAGCTTTACTGTGTATCAAATTGTTTTTTTTAGAGCTTTAGGTTCGCTTTTTTTTACTATTCCATTTTTATTAAAAAATAAAATATCTTTGTTAGGAAACCAGAGAAAACTACTAGTATTTAGAAGTTTATTTGGCGTAGTTTCAATGACGTTGTTTTTTCTTTCAATTAAATTTATCCCAATAGGAACAGCGGTTTCCATACGATATATCGCGCCAATTTTTGCAGCCATTTTTGCTATTTTTTTTTTAAAGGAAAAAATAAAAAACTCCCAATGGTTATTTTTTGGTATTGCATTTTTTGGTGTCTTAATAGTAAAAGGGTTTAATGTTAACATGGAGATAGAAGGTGTACTTTATGCTTTGTTTTCTGCCATATTTGCTGGTTTTGTATATGTAATTATTAGAAAAATTGGTAATAAAGATCATCCAGTTGTGGTTGTTAATTATTTCATGTTTATTTCGGTAATTATTGGAGGTATTTTGTCGATTAATAATTGGATAACACCACAAGGTAAAGAGTGGTTTGTTTTTTTAAGTTTAGGTGTGTTTGGCTATTTTGCCCAGTTGTATATGACTAAAGCTATGCAAGTAGGTGAAACTAATAAAGTAGCACCATTAAAATATTTAGAAGTTATTTTTACTATTATTATAGGCCTAGTTTGGTTTAAAGAAATTTATACTATTCTAAGTCTGGCAGGTGTTTTACTAATTATTTTGGGATTAACATTAAATAGTTTAAAAACAACCAAAGCACTTAAACAACCTAATAGTTAGGCTAGATAATAAGTAAATATAGTGTATTATAATAAAAGGCACTCATTCTAAAGTTGATGCTTTCTCTTTATTATTATATATTTACAACACATAAAATTTAATTAAAAATGCTACAAGATTTATGGTTTAACGTACAGTATGGAATTAACCACGTACTCGATATTGGTGCTTACGACCACGTATTATTTTTAATAGTATTAACTGTCCCATATTTATTTAAAGACGGAAAGCGTGTGTTTTTATTAGTAACAATGTTTACTGTTGGTCATACATTATCATTAATACTATCTACTTATGCAGCAGTAAAAATTAATGGAAACATTGTAGAGTTTTTAATTCCAATAACTATTTTAATTGTTGCGCTTTTTAATATTTTTACATCAGGTAAAGGTGCACAAAAAGAAAAAGTAGGTATACTGTTTATTTCAACTTTATTTTTAGGTCTAGTTCACGGATTAGGCTTTGCTAGAGAATTTAATTTACTTGTAGGAGTAGAGGGTAATAAGCTATTATTACTTATTGAATTTGCTTTAGGAATAGAAATAGCGCAAATAATAATAGTTTTTATCGTGTTGTTTTTAGGGTACATAACACAAACCGTTTTTAGATTTACAAAACGTGATTGGGTTATGGTAATATCTGCAATAGTGGTAGGACTAGTAATACCTATGTTACTAAGTAGTCCGCTACTAAAGTAGAATATCTATAAAGTTTTCATAAATCTTCATTAATTGAATTGTAATTAAAATACTAACACGCTATCTTCGTTGTTAGTGTAATACATACGCTAGATTTTTCTATGTTCCTATTTATTTAAAATAACACTTAATTTAGCTCGGGTTTTTCAACATTAAAAAATCTAAAATACCTAATATATGTCACTAACTAAGCAATTAAAATACGATAAAGCCTATTTAAGAATAGCCAAAGAATGGGGAAAATTATCGCACTGTAAACGCAAGCAAGTAGGTGCTTTAATAGTAAAAGGGCGTATGATTATTAGTGATGGCTTTAATGGCACACCAACAGGTTTCGATAACTATTGTGAAGACGACGAAGGTTACACAAAATGGTACGTTTTACATGCTGAAGCTAACGCTATTTTAAAGGTAGCGTCCTCTACACAATCTTGTAAAGGTGCAACGTTATATATTACACTATCACCTTGTAAAGAATGTAGTAAATTAATACACCAAGCAGGAATAGTACGTGTGGTTTATAAAGAAGGTTATAAAGACGATTCTGGCTTACAATTCTTAGAAAAAGCTGGTATTGAAATTGTTAAAATTGAAGATTTAAAAGCTTAAAAAGAATATTATCTATGAAATTAAAAATAAAATACCTGCCTCTACTTTTAGGCGTCGCAATTGCGATTGGTATTTTTATTGGTGGTTCTTTAGATTTTAATGATACGTCTGACAACCTTTTTACATCAAACAGTAAAAAAGACAAACTTAACAGACTTATAGATTACATAGACCATGACTATGTAGAAGATGTAAATACAGACAGTATTGTAGATGTTACGGTTAATGGTATTTTAAAAAACCTGGATCCACATTCGGTATATATTCCAAAAGAAAATATGCAAAGCGTTATCGAAAACATGAAAGGCGACTTTGTAGGTATTGGTATTAATTTTAACACGCATCAAGATACTATTACAGTTATTAGAACTATAGAAAATGGACCAAGCGAACGTGCAGGTTTAAAAGCAGGAGATCGTATTATTACTGCAGATGGAGACTCACTTTTTGGTAGAGATTTAAGCAATGGAGATTTAGTAAAAAAATTAAAAGGAAAAAAAAATACAGATGTTATTTTAGGAATTATTAGAAAAGAAGAAGCCAAACCTTTAACCTTTAAAGTAACACGTGGTGATATTCCTATTGTAAGCGTAGATGCAGCTTATATGCTAACCCAAACGCTAGGTTATATTAAAATTAATCGCTTTGCAGAATCTACTTATAAAGAATTTAAAAAAGCGTTAACTACACTTGAAAAAGCTGGAGCTACAGAAATAGCCTTAGATTTAAGAGATAATCCTGGTGGTTTTTTAGGCGTTGCCGAACGTATAGTTGATGAGTTTTTAGAAGATGATAAACTCATACTCTTTACAAAAGATAAGAGAGGTGAAATAGATAAAAGTTTTGCTACAAGAAGCGGCTCTTTTGAAAACGGACATGTTTATGTTTTAATAGACGAGAATTCTGCATCAGCAAGTGAAATTGTTGCTGGAGCATTACAAGATAATGATAAAGGTACTATTGTAGGTAGACGCTCTTACGGTAAAGGTTTGGTGCAACGTGAAATGCAATTAGGAGATGGAAGCGCAGTGAGATTAACAGTTTCAAGATATTATACACCAACAGGACGCTCTATTCAACGTGCTTACAGTAAGGGAAATAGAGATTATTTTGACGATTATTATTCTAGAATTAGTAGAGGAGAATTAGTAGATGCTGAAAAAATTGAAGTTGCAGATTCCTTAAAATTTACCACACCAAAAGGTAAAATAGTGTATGGTGGTGGTGGAATAATACCAGACGTTTTTGTGCCTCTAGATGCAAGTATGCAAAACGAAACTATTGTTTTTCTAAAACGTCGTGGTTTTATAGACAATTTTGCTTTCCAACATTTAGAAAAGGATAGAACCATTTTTAAGGACATTAATAGACAAGACTTTATAGTTACTTTTGAAGTAACAGACCAAGTGGTTGAAGATTTTCAAGATTATTTAAACGAAAAACGAAGTACCAATATTGTTTTTATTACCTATAAAGAAGAAATCAAGCACTATATAAAAGCAGCACTCGCAGATCAGCTTTTTGGTAATGGTGCCTATGAAGAAGTTTTAAATATAAAAGACACTATGGTTAACAAAATAATAAACCTAAGTTTTAATAAAGATTTTACAGATTAATACGTAAACCTTATCTTGAATCTTAATAAGTTTTCTATTCTTTAAAAGAACTATACTCTACTTTTTTGTTCAATTTTTTTAGAAATTCTTAAAATTTGAAGCAACATAATAGCACAAAGCGAAGCCACTATAGTAATTACAGCAATCATACTCTTATCTTGAAAAAGAGCTTCAAAATTTAGCATAGTAATGTTGTATATTATTAGACCAACAGCAATAATATTAAGAATGAGTGTAAATATTTTCATGTGTCTATATTTATTGTTTTTAATTATTAAATGCTGTTTACTATTAATTATAATAATAACGTTTTAGCAAATGCATTTTATATTACAAATTTAAGCAAAAAGAATTTTAACGTTGTGTGCAAATAACTTAATGGCTATTGCTAATAAAATAACACCAAAAACTTTTCTAATAATATTAATTCCGTTTTGTCCTATAAAGCGTTCAATTCTTTTAGATGTTTTAAGTACAACATAAATAACAACCACATTTAATAAAACAGCTAGAATTATGTTTTCTGTCTCAAATTCTGCTCTAAGCGATAGTAAAGTGGTTAAACTTCCTGGTCCTGCAATTAATGGGAAAGCCAGCGGAAAAACAGAAGCAGTCATTGGGTTTGTGTCTTCGTCTTTATATAATGTAATACCTAAAATCATTTCTAGAGCAATAAAAAATAAGATAAAAGAACCTGCAATAGCAAAAGAACTAACGTCTATACCAATAAGGTTTAAGATGCTTTTTCCTAGAAATAAGAAAGCAATTAGAATTACACCTGCTATTATTGAAGCTTTTTCACTTTGAATATGTCCTGCTTTTTTTCGTAAATCGATTATTATTGGAATATTACCAACTATATCTATTACAGCAAATAGAACCATAAATACCGTAAATATCTCTTTTAAATCAAAATTCATAACGTTGTATTCTTGTTTTTTTTTTAGAAGCCTTTTGTGTTGGTCTTCAATATTTTATAAATAATTAACTGTAGCAGTTAAAACGATTATTATTAAATTTTCGGCAAAAGTACTCTTAAATACTAGAATTGCAATATTAAGTTAAGGTTAAATTTCTACTAAATTTTATTCTTAATTTAATTGAAAAATTTCGGGCTATCTTTGTAACCCATTCAAGATTAAATTAAGAATACTCAAAACAAATATGTTTCAATTAGGTAAAACAATAGTTTCTGAAGCTATTATAGAAAACGACTTTGTGTGCAATCTATCGGCTTGTAAAGGAGCATGTTGCATAGATGGAGATGCTGGAGCACCTTTAACAGAAGAGGAAGCGCAGACACTTAAAGATATCTACCCAAAAGTAAAACCTTTTTTAAGAACAGAAAGTATTGCCGTTATCGAGGCGCAAGGTACTTCTATAACAACAGCTTTTGGTGAGTTAGAAACACCATTAATTAATGGAGCAGATTGTGCTTATGTTATTTTCGATAAAAAAAACACAGCGTTGTGTGCTATAGAAGAAGCTTATAATCAAGGTGAAGTAACCTGGAAAAAACCTGTGTCCTGCCATTTATATCCTATTAGAGTAAAAGAGTATACAGAGTTTTCTGCCGTTAATTACGATAAGTGGGAAATCTGCGACGACGCCTGTTCTTTAGGTAAAGAATTACAAGTGCCAGTTTATAAATTTGTAAAAGAAGCGCTTATTAGAAAATTTGGAGAAGATTGGTACACCGAATTAGAAAAAGTGGCTGCGACAATGAAATAGTATTAAGTTATTTTTTTGCAGAAATAGATAGTTGCTTTAGTTTGTATTGTTACTTCATTTATTGCATTTTTTCTAAATACTGCTTTCTTTTTTTTAGTTTCAAGCCTAATACTATTTTGCATAAGTTTTTATTGCTAATAAAAAACTTATTCAACACAACAAAAGGTTATAAAACTAATAAATTTACCAAATAAAAAGTAAAATTTACAATAATCAACATCCCTTATTTTATTGCTTCTAACGTCACATGTAGGTTTTTAAATACTTAAAAATCAAGTAGTTATTTAAAATGTATGAAATTCGTTGATAGACAAGGTAAACACTACGTTGTTAAAAACTTGTTGACAACGTTTATACGATACCCTTTCATTTTTAAGTACAATTAACAATATTTGTTAAAGGTAAAATAAAGTAGTTTTTCTACTGTCTTAAGTTAATTCTAAAAGATATAGTAAATCATTTTTTTTCCTAAATAACATCTTTTTTATTCCTTTTAGAAGGAAAAAATATTACATGTTTTACAAATGTTTTTTAGAATAAATGAATTCTAAAGGATAAACAGCTATTTAATTGATTACTTATGGAGATTACAAAAATTTTAAAGAGAGATTACGAAACAAGTCCGTTTGTTTTAAATAAAATTTCCAATGCCATAGAAAAAGCAATGCTTTCTGTTGGTAATGGTACTAAAGAAGATGCGCATGCTATTTCTAACACTGTTTTAGAAACATTAACGCAACGTAAAATAATAGATGGTAAATATTTACCAACAGTAGAACAGGTTCAAGATTTAGTTGAAGAAAAATTAATGGAAAGCGCATTTCATGATGTTGCTAAAGCCTATATTTTATACAGAGACGAACAAGCTAGAAATAGAAAAACAAATATTTTTGAAAAGCGTATTAACTTAAAACCATACGAATATCCAGCACTTAACGAATATGTAGATGCTATTAGGCATTCTTACTGGATTCATTCAGAGTTTAATTTCACAAGCGATATTCAAGATTTTAAAACAAGACTTACTATTGTAGAGCAAAATGCTATTAAAAACACAATGCTAGCAATCTCTCAAATTGAGGTTGCAGTAAAAGGTTTTTGGGGAGACTTGTATAATAAAATGCCAAAACCAGAAATAGGTTCTGTAGGTGCAACTTTTGCAGAAAGTGAAGTTAGGCACCACGATGCGTATTCTCATTTATTAGAAATTTTAGGATTAAACAATGAGTTTAAGCATCTAAAAAAGAAGCCAGTAATAATGCGTCGTGTACAGTATTTAGAAACGGCTTTAAAAAATGCCAAAAGCGAAGACAATAAAGAATTTGCAGAGTCTATTTTATTATTCTCTTTATTTATTGAGCACGTGTCTTTATTCTCTCAGTTTCTAATAATTATGGCTTTTAACAAACATAGAAACATGCTTAAAGGTGTCTCTAATGTTGTTGAGGCAACTTCTAAAGAAGAGCAAATACACGGAGATTTTGGAATAGATATTATTAAAATTATTAAAACTGAAAACCCAACATGGTTCGATAAAGCACATGCAACTCAAGTACAAGATATGTGTAGAGAAGCTTTCGAGTCTGAAAGTAATATAATCGATTGGATTTTTGAAGCAGGAGAATTAGATTTCTTACCAAAAGATGTTATAAATGAATTTATTAAAAACCGTTTTAATAATTCTTTAGAAAGCATTGGAATAGAAAAAGTATTTGACATAAATGAAGCATTAGTAGTTGAAACCGAATGGTTCGATGACGAAATTATAGGAACTAAACACGGAGATTTCTTTGTAAAACGTTCAATTAACTATGCAAAAAGACAAAAAAGTGTAACCGGAGACGACCTATTTTAATATGAGCAACACAACAAAATCAAACACCGAAGTAAATCAAAGTCAAGAAGCAAAAGCCTCTAACTACGATGAATTAATTAACGCTAGAAAAGAAGCTAGAAAAGAGGCTAATAAGCAACCAGAGATTAAATGGTTAACAGAAAATAGTCGTAAATTTTTAGAATCTGGTTATTTAACGGAAGGTACAAACCCAGAAGAACGTATTAGAGAAATCGCAGAACGTGCTGAAGAGATTTTAAAAATCGACGGTTTCGCAGATAAGTTTTATGGCTATATGGCAGAAGGCTATTACTCATTAGCTTCACCAGTTTGGTCTAACTTTGGAAAAAAACGTGGTTTACCAATTAGTTGCTTTGGTTCACACATTTCTGATGATATGGGAGATATTCTATACACACAGTCTGAAGTAGGGATGATGTCTAAATTAGGAGGTGGTACTTCTGGTTATTTCGGGAAATTACGTCATAGAGGTGCACCAGTAAAAAATAATGGTAAATCTTCTGGAGCTGTACACATTATGCAACTGTTTGAAAAAATGGTAGATGTAGTAAGTCAAGGTTCTGTAAGAAGAGGTCGTTTTTCTCCATATTTACCAATAGATCACCAAGATATTCACGAGTTTTTAGAAATAGGAACAGAAGGAAACCCAATTCAAGAGCTAACACATGGCGTTACTGTTGGGAACGAGTGGATGCAAGAAATGATTGATGGTGATGCAGATAAAAGAGCTATTTGGGCAAAAGTATTACAGCGTAGAGGAGAAATAGGATATCCTTATATCTTCTTTAAAGACAATGCTAACAATGCTGCGCCAGATGTATATAAAGACAAAGGTCATGAGATTTACGCAAGTAACTTATGTTCTGAGATTATGTTACCTACAAACGAAGAGTGGTCTTTTGTATGTGTATTATCTTCAGTAAATTTATTACACTACGATAAGTGGAAAGATACAGATGCTGTAGAAACAATGGTATACTTTTTAGATGCTGTTTTAGAAGAGTTTGTAACTAAACTAGAAGCATATAGAGATTCTTCAGATAGAGACGATAGACAAACGTTTATGTTCATGGAGAAAGCTTATAACTTTGCTAAAGAAAATAGAGCTTTAGGAATGGGAGCTTTAGGATGGCACTCATTACTACAATCTAAAATGTTAAGTTTCGACAGTCAAGAAGCTTTTAATTTAAATAGTGAAATATTTAAAACAATTGAAGAAAAGTCTCAAAAAGCATCAAGAGAATTAGCAACATTATTTGGTGAGCCAAAAGTGTTAAAAGGATATGGAAGACGTAACACAACATTAAATGCTGTAGCACCAACAACATCATCAGCCTTTATTCTAGGTCAAGTATCGCAAGGTATCGAGCCAATTTGGTCTAATAGTTATGTTAAGGATATCGCTAAATTAAAAGTGACTATTAAAAATCCTTATTTATTAGAGTTATTAAAAGAGAAAGGAATGGATACTGTTGCTATTTGGAAAAGTATTCGTGATTATGATGGATCTGTACAACATTTAGAAGGCTTAACAGAACACGAAAAAGATGTGTTTAAAACCTATTCTGAAATAGACCAGATGACAATTATCTATCAGGCAGCAAACAGACAAAACCATATCGATCAAGCACAATCGCTAAACATTATGGTGCATCCAGATATGCCAGTTAAAGACATTAATAAATTATATGTTACAGCTTGGCAATTAGGCGTAAAATCTTTGTACTACCAACACAGTATGAATGCTGCTCAAAAATTCAAGCAAAAGAAAGAATGTGCTAGTTGTGAAGGGTAATTAGTGAAAGTTTATTAAAAATAAAATATAGAAGTGCCTTGAAAGAACAAGTCAAGGCACTTTTTTTAGTGCCAAATTGAAATATAAAATTGTTAATTAAAATACTTGTTATTAGCAACTTAAGTGTTAAAAAAATAAAAAAAGAATGAATAAATAATGAAATACGCTGAAGATAAGTACAGAAAAAGGGACATAATGAAACATCCCTTCTTGTCTTTTTTACAATAATTGGTTCCGACGCCTATTTTGTAATTAAAAAATATGAGATTAAAAAAATCTCTTACTTTCTTCAAAGAAACAAAATTAGTTTCTATCTGACAAGACAAATGTTTCTGTTTAAAATTTAGAATAGCTTAGAGCTCATAAAATAAGGGTTTTAAACCAAAATAATTTTCAAATATAATTTGTAAAAAACAATAAACATGTCAAATTTAAATAAAAGAGGAAGCGATTATGTGCTTTCAATCAATCAATTAGCAGCATTTTCTAATGCTACAGAAGCTGGTAAAAGGAGAATCATTAAGCAACAAAAACAACCAAGTAAATTCATGGTTGCTTGGTATCAATTACCAAAAGCTAGAATAAGAAAAGCAATTTCAACTAATTGTGATTTAGAGCCAATTTTAAATGGTATTGAAGAGCTGAAGCTTAGAAAGCCTGAAATGCCAAGACAAATTGCTAATAGGCAAGTTTCATTAGAAGCTTTGAGGCGATTTGTGAATATTAAATTACCTAAACTACTCAAAGATGTGCCAAATGAAATAATAAAAAAAGTTCCTTCTAAATCTATAATTATTAGTGGAGTCGAAATTATTATATCTCCAGATGTTATATACAGACTTAAAATAAATGATAAAGTTTATATAGGAGCAGTCAAAGTACATATATCAAAAAATAACATTTTCAATAATCAACAATCTCGATATGTTTCAAGTTTGATATATAAGTATCTTAAAGAGGTTGTTGCAGAGGATGGTGAAGAAGTTCTGGAGGAACTTTGTTTATCGATCGATGTATTTGGAGATAGAGTGATTTCAACACCAAATAACCTTCCTAAAGTAATCAACGATATAGAGTTTATCTGTCAGGAGGTTAAATCTATTTGGAATGCTGCATAAATAAAAAGCGCTTCAATTAAATTGATGCGCTTTAAATAAAAGTTTAAATCTGGAAAAAAGAAACTTCTGTCCAGAACCTAATATTTTATTAGTTGATTTTGAGAGCTCAAATATATAAAATGATTAGGCATAAAAGAATTTTCATATTGTTTAATTAAAATATTAATTATTATGGCGAAAAAAGCTAGAATAACTAGGCACAGAAGTGCTAAGACTGGAGAGTATGTTACTAAGAAGTATGCAGACAAACATCCAGCAACTACTGTGAAAGAGACTAGGAGAAAATAGTCTCTTAAAAAGAGCATCCTGAAAAGGATGCTTTTGCATTAAATATATAGTATTAATCTGCTGCCATTAAGGCAAAAAACTTGTCAATATTAGGGAGGAGAATTATTCTAGTACGTCTGTTTTTAGAGCGACTTTCTTTAGATTCATTATCTGTTAAAGGTTGATAACTACTTCTACCAGACGCTATTAATTTTTCAGGCGAAACACTAAAATCGTTTTGCAACTTTCTTACTACAGAAGTAGCTCTTAAAACACTTAAGTCCCAATTATCTTCGACTTTAGCAGTGTTAATGGTTCTAGAATCTGTATAACCTTCTACCATGACATCAATACTAGGTTCAGAGTTAATAACATCTGCAAGTTTCTGTAAAATGTTATTAGCTTTATAACTTCCGCTTTTAAAAAACATTTTATCGCTTATAGAAATCATTACTACAGTATCGTTAATATTTAAAGCGATGTCTTCATCTTCATTCAAAGAACTAGTATCTATTACACGGTTTAAACTGTACTCTATAGCTAAAATCATCGAGTCTTTAAGTGTTCTAGCTTGACTTAATTTGTAAGAGTCCACTTTTGTTAACGTTGCTCGCATTTGCTTTTTAGTCAATTTTGAAGCTATTGTTCCATCAGGTGAAATATCTAATTTGGTACTATTTTCAAGCTGTAGTCCTTCATTATCTTGCACTAAAGAGTTTATTTTAGAATTGTAAGTCTCAACTCTAGATTCAATTTTGGCAAATTTAGCTTCTAGCGCTTCTTTTTCTACTTGTGTTTTTGTCAATTCACTAATAGCTTTTTCCCTTTTCTTGTTCTAGAGCCAAAAATTTTTTCTTAGAGACACAACTGGTTAGAATGATACAAGAGAGTAATACAATAACTGTTTTTTTAATAGTTATAATTAAGTTTTAGATTTAATATAGATACGTTAATATTTTATTTGTAGACTTTTTTAAATTAATTTTATTTGTCTTTAATACTTTAAGTATATTGATACTCTTAAAATTATAAAGTATATAATGAATAGTAAGCTTAAAGAAGTTGCTCTCGTTTTTTTTAAATTAGGATGTTTTGCCTTTGGTGGTCCAGCAGCACATATTGCAATGATGGAAGATGAGGTAGTAACAAAGCGTAAATGGATGACGCGCGATTATTTTTTAGACCTTATAGGCACAACTAATTTAATTCCTGGACCAAATTCTACAGAAATGACTATGCATTGTGGCTATGAACGTGCAGGTAAAAAAGGACTTTTTGTTGCTGGTATCGCATTTATTTTTCCAGCAATTATTATTACAGGATTATTAGCGTATTTATATGTTGAATATGGACAACTACCAGAAGTTGCTCCTTTTATTTTTGGTATAAAGCCAGCAGTATTAGCAATTATAGCTTCTGCTGTTATAAAACTTGGAAAAAAAGCAGCAAGAACAACAACGCTTATTATTCTTGGAGTATTAGTATTAACAGCTAGTTTGTTGGGTGTTAACGAGGTTTTTGCTTTATTGACAGCTGGTGTTCTTGGAACGTTATATTTTTATTTAAAAGAAAAAACAAAAGGGAATTTAAATAACCTTTCGCCTTTTTTCTTAATGTCTGGCTTAGGTTTTTCGTTAACTAAAATATCTGCATTAAATGTATTTTGGGTATTTTTAAAGGTAGGTGCTATTTTGTATGGAAGTGGTTATGTGTTGTTTGCTTATTTAGATGCAGAATTAGTAACATGTGGTTGGCTAACACGAGCAGAGTTAATAGACGCTATTGCCGTTGGCCAGTTTACACCAGGACCAGTATTGTCTACATCCACATTTATTGGCTACCAATTATCAGGCTTTACAGGAGCTTTAGCCGCTACGACTGGAATATTCTTGCCTTCGTTTTTATTTGTGTTAATACTTAATCCTTTTATTCCTAAAATGAGGAAATCTAAGATTTTACGTTATTTCTTAGATGCAGTTAATGTTGCTGCAGTTGCAATTATGTTAGCTGTTTTAATTGTAATGGCAAAAGAAACTTTACTAGACTGGAAAGCTGTAGTTATTGCTATTGGTTCTGCTGTATTAGTTTTTAAAACTAAAGTAAGTTCTATTTGGGTTATTGTATTAGGCTCTGTATTAGGATTTGTTTTAATTAAATTATTATAATTTTAAAACAGAAAAGCCATCATATTAAATGATGGCTTTTCTAAATAAATTAAAACTATAATTTACTACTCAGTTTCTGTAATAGTAGCTGGTTTTACATCACTATCAAAAGAGTTGTGATATTCTTCTAATAAATTCATTGTAGCAGTTAATAAATCTTTAGTTTCAAGTAATAAGCTAAAGTATAATGTTGTGTTTTTTGGGCTAGATTCTTCAGTTCTTGTACGTGCAACTTGTTTTACAATTTTTGAAGTTACTAAATCGAACATCTCTTTTTTACGATTAATAATAGCTCCAATTTGTTCAAATGAACGCGAATCGAAAGCTGCTTTTGTGTCATTAAATAACGTTTCTAATACATCATCAACTTCTTTAAGTTCTTTAATTTGACTAAACTTAAGGTTTTTATGGTTGTTGTTAATATGTTTGTGGCTTACTTTAGAAATGTACTCTAAAGACTGTGTCATGTCTTGTAAGTATCCTAATATATTAATATAAAAGTTACTGGCTCTTAAACTTGTTTCATCAAGATTTTTAATAAAATAAAAGATGTTATCTCTAAGGTCATCTACTTCCGAAGATAATTTATCTACTTGTTTTTTATTCTTTTTAAGTAACTTTAAATCTTGTTTAGCTAAACCTTTTACAGCATTTGTGTAAATAAGATTTCCTCGTTTTACAACATTCGAGATGTTTACTGCACTTTCATGAATAACACCTTGTACAGATTTACTACCTGTTTCTTTTAAGCTGTCTTCGTC
>NZ_JALZVX010000115.1 GCF_023299985.1 Lacinutrix sp.
CTACTTATTTCTACTATATCAAATTTCATAATGCCACTTGGCACTTTTATTTCGGCAACATCACCTACAGTTTTACCTAATAAACCTTGCCCAATTGGAGAGTTTACAGAAATTTTACCAGCAGCTAAATCTGCTTCACCATCTGCAACCAGAGTATAATTCATTTCCATACCATTGGTTTGGTTTTTAATTTTCACTTTAGAAAGCACTAATATTTTAGAGGTATCCATTTGGCTTTCATCTATAACGCGAGCACCAGCAAGTTGGTCTTCTAATTTAGAAATACGCATTTCTAACATGCCTTGTGCTTCTTTAGCTGCATCGTACTCTGCATTTTCACTTAAATCGCCTTTATCTCTAGCCTCACCAATAGCTTTAGATGCTTTTACACGCTCAACATCTTTTAATTGCCTTAGCTCTGCTCTTAATTTTTTAAGCCCTTCATCTGTATAATAAGATACTTTACTCATAATTTTTTCGTTTAAATACTAATTCAACTTAAACGTAATTTATAAGTTGAGTTAGTGAGAGACAGATGCTGAAGTAATATCAGCATAAAAAAATCTCGCATACACGAGATTACATAACAAATATACAAAATATTTAATTCGTAATTTACATTTGTTGTAAATTGCAATGCTATAAAAAAGTTAAAAAATGAAATTAAAAACAACAGTATTACTCTTATTTATTGGTCTTATATTTAGTTCTTGCAGCGAGAATGATGATGATAACCAGAGTAACAATCCTAATATTCCTAATGTTGCTTTCAATACTGGAAGTCTAATAAATACTAACTTGCCTCAGTACAACCAAATGCAATTTCCTGGAAATTCTATTACATTAAATAGCAATTATGGTGTAAAAGGTGTTGTTTTATATTTTAGCGGCTCAACCTACTCAGCGTTTGAATTAAGCGACCCAAACCACCCAATTAGTTCTTGCTCAAATTTAACAGTAAGTGGACCTATTGCTACTTGCGCTTGTGATGATGGTAATTCTTACGAAATTATTACAGGACAACGTCAAGAAGGTACTACAGGCCAATTTACAATGGTACCTTATCGCGTTGAAGTTAGCGGAAACATTATTCGCGTATTTAATAATTAGGGCAAATTTTTAATGCTTTTAATGGCATTAAAAAACAGGCTATCCGTTATATCTTTTTTACTTGTTCTCGATACATTTTGCTCATACTTCGCAAAACACTCGAACTAACGTAAAAAAGGATGTCACTACTATCCTTTTCGCAATAATAAAAGCGACATCGAGTCGCTTTTATTTATATAAGGTGTTTCTCTCTTTAGAATTTTAGTGTTGCACCAACAAGAAAGTTTGTAGTTGCCTGTGGATAAAAACCTGCACCTTCCACTGTTGTTATTGTTCCTGGTACAGAAAAATCGTCGTCGAAAGTAAAATAAAAACCATTAGACACATACTTTTCATTAAAAACATTATTTACCAAGCCAGATAATAAAATAGACTTAAAAATTTTGTTTGTTTTAATCTCGTAAGTCACATTAAAGTCGTTTACAAAATAGCTTTCTAATTTAGACACATTAGAATCTGAATTCCCCATAAATTGTTCTCCAACATACTTACTTAAAAGCGATAATTGTAGGTTTTCTAAAGGCTTGTAGTTTAAAGCATTTGCTGCTACAACTTCTGGAGAGAATGAAATATTTGTTCTCCCTAAATTTACAAAAGCGCCATCACGAGACACAATAGTTTCATCGTTTTTATTAGAACTTAGTGTTACATTTGGTTGTATAGAAAACTGGTTGTTAATTTTAACAACAGCTTCTAACTCTAATCCTAAACGTGAACTTTTACCAGAATTATCTCTAATAAATGCGCCAACATCGTCAATAGCACCTGTTAATACTAATTGTTCATTGTATTGCATGTAATATCCATTAGCATTAAATACTACGTTTGGGCTTTTGTATCTCCAACCCAATTCGAAATCGTTAAGCTGCTCTGGCTTTATATCTGGATTACTTTCAAAATCGCTTCTGCTCGCTTCTCTATTAGCTCGTGCATAAGAAAAATAGAAATTATTTTTTTTGTTTAGGTTATAAGACAATCCTGCTTTGGGATTAAAAAAATCGAAGGTCTTATCTATTTCAAACAGCACTAAGTCCGAACTTATTCCACTAGTATCATAATTTACATTTCTATATTGTAAATCTCCAAACAGACTTAATTTATTATTTAATTGGTACGTTGCTTTTGCAAAAACACTAAAATCGTATTTATCTCCATCACCTTCATAATAACGATCTCTAATTTCGCTATTACTTGCAAATTGTGCCCAAATTACCTCTCCAAAATGATCGCCATGGTACGAACTATAAAACAAACCTGTACTAATATTTAATGTTTCGTCTTGATAATTAACATTCGCATTTAATACATAAAAATCGTTATCTAACCAACGTCTTCTAATAACGTCTGTCTCATCTATAGTCTCTCCTCCTATATTTATGTCACTAAATCCATAGGTTGAAAAATCTTCATCTTCTTTGTATTGTTCAAAAAAACCACGACCATAAGTATAGTTTAGACCTAAATTTGTAGACCAATTGTTATCTAATTTTTGGTTCCAATGTAATTGGTAGTGGTCTTGGCTGTAATCATCCACTTCATTATCATAAAAACGAGTATTTCCATTCGCGTCTGTAAATTGACCTGCAGGATTGAAGGTTCTGTCGCTTTCCAGAGTTTCGGCATCAATACCAAACCAAGATTGATAAGTTATTTCCTGTCCTCCAAAAGTAACAGCTTTAATTAGTGTATTATCATCTACGTAAGCACCTTGAAGGAAATACGACTTTAAGTCTGATGTTGCTCTATCAACATAACCATCAGAATCTATTTTAGACAAACGTCCAGAGATTTCAAAATGCTCATTTAATAGACCTGTACTGTATTTTACGGTATGTTTTGTAGTGTTATAGCTACCAAAACTATTTGAGATTTCTCCACTAGCCTCTTTAGCAACAGCATCTGTAAGTATATTTATACTTGCTCCAAAAGCACCAGAACCATTGGTAGATGTTCCAACACCACGTTGTAATTGTAAACTCTCTACAGAAGATGCAAAGTCTCCCAAGTTTACCCAAAAGGTTCCCAAACTTTCTGAGTCGTTATAAGGTATTCCGTTAATGGTAATATTAGTAGATTGTGCGCTTATACCACGTACTCTAATGCCTGTATAACCAACACCTGCTCCAGCATCACTAGTAGTAACAACAGATGGTAAATAGTTTAAAAGAATAGGAATGTCTTGTCCTAAATTACGTTTTTCTAGTTCTTCTTTAGAGACGTTAGAATGTGTAATTGGTGCATCTTCTGCTACTCTAAGCGATTTAATTAAAACCTCGTCTAGTGTTTCTGTTTTTTCGTCTGATTTTATTAAATAAAAATCTAAATTGAAATGATTAAAAACATCAATCACCTTTGTCTGAGTTATATAACCTAGAGCATAAATTGATATTTTTATTTTTCCTTTTGACTCTAATAAATTATAATTCCCATTAAAATCAGTTAAAGTATTATTGTCTCCTTTAATACTAACTGATGCTCCTGGAATTCGGTTTAGATCTTCATCATAAACTGTTCCAGAAATAGTAAAATTATCTTGTGCAAAACCATTAAAACTCAATAATGCAAAAGCTAAAAATAACAATGTTTTATTCATTCGAAATATATTTAAATCACGAATAAAAAGAGGTAATTATTCTATTATAATAATTAGTTTTTTAATGTTAACTGTAAGTGGTTAAAAATGCAATAGCATTTTTTGCACTCACTAAAAATGTCCACTGGACATTTTATTAACACTCGCTTCCTAAACAGCATTACCTGTTCTAGGTTCAATGGGTATGATCTCAGCCGTTTTTTGGCACCCCTTTTTTTGAGAACAGTGCAAAGGTAGTTTACATTTTTGATTTATTAAAAACAATTTTTAGTTTTTTATGCTGACACTAATTAGTTACTAGTATAAACTTCTCGATACAATTTTGATGAAAAATCAAAATCACTCGAAGTGACAAAAATTAATCTAAGTTTGGCTTGCGCCTATTTGCTTTACGCTCTTTATTTAATCGTTTTTTTTTAAGCCTTTTCAAAACAACAGACTTAGGAGTCTTGGTTGGGATACGTTTTTTCTGTTTAAACAGTGTCCCTTTTAATAGTTGTATTGCTCTAACTATTGCTATGTTTTTATTTCTATGTTGGCTTCTACTTTCTCCACATTGTAAAATCAACAAGCCTTCTTTGGTTATTCTGTTTGATAATTTATGTGCAATAATTTCTTTTTGTGTTTCATTTAAAACTAAAGATTCTTGAATATTAAATGATAATTCTATTTTAGAAGATACTTTATTTACGTGTTGTCCTCCTGCTCCAGAACTTCGAATACCTTTAAAGTTAAACTCTCTTATAAGTGCTTCTTCTTTAAACATTATAATTGATGTGTAGTTTTCAACAAGTCTGTAACCGTTTTTACTGGATTAAACGTAACCAAAGGTGTTTCTACAAAAATGGTATTCCAATGTGCCATACTACCATTCCAAAGCCCTGGAGATTCTAAAGCTTTAATATCTTTACCTGTTTTTGTTTTCATGGTTATAAATGCAGTTTTAGAATCTACAAACTTAGAGAGATCAAATTTTTTGCCATTATAATCTTTAATGCCACAAACTAAATCTACAGGATTAAAATGTGTTGCATTTTTTAGTATGCTTTTTTGGTGCTTATTTTTTTTATCGACTTGTGCAGATTCTACAATTTGTAGTGATATTGTTCCACTTTCGTTTTTAACCCAAAATGGTCCACCTCCTGGTTCACCTTCATTTCTTACCATACCACAAACACGAATAGGTCTATTAAGTTTGTTTTTTAAATATTCTATTTTGTATTTATATGAGTATTTTTCGAATTCATTTGAAATAATAACATTTAATTTTTTTCTAAGAAAACGTGCAATCTCTATTAAATTGTCTTCATTAAGTTTTTCGTTTTCTAATTGCTTTAAATATGTAAATGCTTGTTGCTGTTTTTTAATTAAGATTCCTGCTAGAATTTTTTTGTGCTTTGCAACTTCTTTTTCAAATTTATAAACCACAACATTATCAATGTTTTTTATAAAAACAACATCTGCATCAAAATCGTTTAGGTTAGATAATAATGCACCATGTCCAGACGGTCTAAAATATAAAGAACCATCTATATTCTGTACAGGTTCATTTTTTGTAGTTACAGCAATGGTATCTGTCTCTTCTTTTTGATATGAATATGAAATGTTGAATACTGTATTGGTTTTACGTTCTACAATAGCTTGAATTCGTTTAAATTCTTCATTAAAAACATCCTTATAGATTTCTGAAATTGTAAAATGTATGGTTGCTTTATTTTTTGATGTTGCATACAAAGCAGCTTCAAATAAATGCTCTTCGAAGGCAGTTGCTACATGATCTTTATATTTATGAAATGGAAGTAAACCTTTAGGTGAAAAACTATAATTTAAACGGTCTTGGTTTAACATTGTTTTTATAAACTCTACTGCTTTTACATCTGCAGGTAATGTGGTAAACTCTGGAATATATTTTTTAGCCTCTTTTAAAACTATATCATAAAAAGGTAATTTTTCTATACCAACACCAAACACCAATAAATCGTTTGCTTTATGTTTATTAATATACCCATTAATAGTCTCTTTTTGAGGATTATAAGATTCTAAAAACTCGAATAAAAATTTAAACATTCTTGTTGCTGCACCAGAAGCTGGAACAAATTTAATGATATTTAAATTGTTTTTTTGAGTGTCGAAAAAAGAAGAATAAGCAAGATTATCTTCATTAGAAAGTTTTAAAATTCCATGATCTAATATAGCTGCAGACTTTAAATTGACATAAGGTAATCCAGATTTAAAAGTTTCAATTTGCTTTAAAACCTTTTCTATAGTTAGTCCTTTATCTTCAATTTGTTTTATTTGTGTTTTAGTAAAATTCACTTTCTATTCTTAATTAATTTATCGATGTGTTTTACTGCCGTTTCTAGACGTTCTTTTTTATCTCCTTTTAGTAAAACATATGGTCTATCATATTTTTTTAAAGCATCTTCAAAAGTTTTAAACATTCCCTCTCTATCCTCAGGTTTATCTCTTAAATCATCTGCTTCCCAAGGTGTATCAATATACGTTAAAAAGTATAAGTCGTATGTGTTTTCTATCGCATTTTTTTTTAAGATAGGATCACATATTCCTGAATAATAAACTTCAGAGTAAACCTTTGTTTCTAATAAGTCTGTATCGCAAATAAGTACAGTATCTGTCTTTTTTGCAGATTCGTTTTCTAATTTTATTTGTCCTTCTGCAATTGGCAATAGATCTTTAAGCTCACATGTTTTACGTTCATTATTCCATTTGTCTTGAAGATATTCACGAGCATATTCACGAACCCAAACCGAGTTGTAATAATGTGCTAAGTGTCTTGATAACGTAGTTTTACCGGTAGATTCTGGTCCAAACAAAACTACTTTTAAACAATTTGACGGTTGTTGTTTAAGTGCTTTTTCCATTGTATATATGCTTGAATAGCTAAAATTGTAAATATAAAATATTGTAGCGAAAACATTCCCCAACCACGATAGGCATATAAAGGAACAGTTATAATATTAGCAAATATCCATAGTGTCCAATTTTCTAATTTTTTATTTGCCATATACCACATGGCAGTAAAAAATATTCCTGAAGTAAATATATCTATATAATTTGATGAATTAATTTCGGTTCCATAAACTATATATACGCCATAAGTAACAAGCATAGTTAATACAAACATACCTAGACCAATCACTTTTTCCCAAGAGTTTGTTCTAGAAATTGGCACAACATATTTATTTTCTTTTTTTCTAGACCAATTCCACCAACCATATAAGCTCATAATAGAATAATAAAAATTCATCATCATGTCTCCCATTAATTCATCATGAAGGAAAAGGTACACAGTTATTACTGTAGCAACCAAACCTACTGGATAAACTAAAATATTTTCTTTTTTTGCATAAATAACACTTGCTATACCAAATAAAAATGCGATAGCTTCTAATATAATTAAGTAAGTCTCTCTAGTATAATATGGTTCTAGAAAGAAATCAAAAATGTGGTTCATAATCGCTTCTGTCTGTTTTTACTACTTTCATTGTTAACACACAAATATCTTGTTTTTGGAATGATTCTTTGATTTTTTGGTTTAAAAAAGGCATTAATCGATCAAAATCACCAAAAATTTGAGTGCTTAACGGATTCTCTAAAACCGTAAATTCTGAATCGCGAAGTACTTTAATAAAATCTATAACGTGTTTTTCGTAATCGTCTTGTAATGGTGACAATGTAAGGTCTATTGATATGTTCATATTATCTTTTTATTTCATTAAAAAAGCTTTCATCCTCTTCAAAAGCAGTACCAATAACAACCAAATTAGCTCCAGAGTTGTATGCTTTTTCTAATGCGTCTTTACTTCTTATACCTCCTCCAACTATTAAAGGTATATTAATTTCATCTTTTACTGCTTTAATAATTTTTTCTGAAACCGCAAACTGCGCTCCACTTCCAGCTTCTAGATAAATAAGTTTCATTCCTAATAATTCTGCAGCTTTTGCAGTATCTATAATTTCTTGAAAAGCACTTAATGGCTTTGTGTTAGATACTTGTTGTGTCGCTGTTTCTTTTCCACCTTCAATTAAAATATATCCTGTTGGAATAACTTCTAAATCACTATTTCGCAACTTTGAAACCGCTTTTATCTGTTGGCCAATTAAGTACTCTGGATTTCTACCTGATACTAAAGACAAAAATAAGAGCGCATCTGCTTGATTACTTACTTGACTTGCATCTCCAGGAAATAAAACAATAGGTAAATTAGTTAGTGGTTTTATAGCTAGAATTAATGCTTCAGTTATCTTATCTTCAACTCTGCTTCCTCCTATAAATATGTGTGTAGCTAAAGATTTGTTTACTTTATCTATAAATTGCGATGATTTTTTTAAATTAAATTTATCTGGATCTATTAAAACTGCTAGACTTTGTGTTCTTGAACTCTGTATATGTTGTAATATGTTCTCCATCTTATCCTAATACATAAGCACAAGTGAAACCTTCGAATTCTAAAAAATAAGACTGGTATCTGTATTTTTTCATTTTATAATCTATCCAACATACTGTTTCTTGATCTTGTAACATGAATGGAATTACCAAAAAGTGTTCTCTAAATAACATTCCAGGAGTTGCAAATAATTTGTATAACGACTCTTTGATTCCCCAAATAACTGTTAGTTTATTGATATATTCAGAATTGTTTTTATCTAAATACTGAAACTCATAATCCACAAATTTCTTTGCTATTATGGCAATTTTATCGCGTTGCTTTTCAATATCGATACCAACTTCATTATCACTAATAATAACACCAGAAAACGTAAAACTATGAGTTATAGAAATGTGCTTACCATCTTTTAAATGTGGTTTCCCATTGTCATCGTAAAACAAATCTTGATCTGTGTAACCAAATTCTCTAAGCAAATGTCGTACACTTAAAAAACCACGTTGGTGTAATTCGCTTTTCATACTTAAAACACGTTTTAAGCTTTCTGGTTTTAGATCTAATGGAGCAATTAACACACTATAAGACTCTTCAATCTTCCAGATTTTAACAGTAGTTTGTGAGTTTACACTAATGGATTTATAAAGCGACATTTAATATTGTAAGTGATATTGATTATCTTTGTACTGCCTAAGGCAGATTTGGCATTTATAAAGCTAATTTACCAATTTAAGTGCGAATCCCAAAGGTGTTTCATTTATAAAAAAGAGAAAAGAATATGAGTACAAAAACAGTTGCTTACGTACCTAATAAGGTAAAAGATATGTCGCTTGCGGCTTGGGGAAGAAAAGAAATGGATTTAGCCGAAGCAGAAATGCCAGGTTTAATGAGTTTACGTAAAGAGTATAAAAACGAGCAGCCTTTAAAAGGCGCGCGAATTGCAGGATGTTTACACATGACAATACAAACTGCCGTTTTAATTGAAACTTTACAAGCTTTAGGAGCAGAAGTTACCTGGAGTTCTTGTAATATATTTTCTACGCAAGATCAAGCTGCCGCTGCAATTGCAGAAGCTGGAACTGCAGTTTATGCTTGGAAAGACATGACAGAAGAAGAATTTGATTGGTGTATAGAACAAACCTTATTTTTTGGTGAAGACAGAAAGCCATTAAACATGATTCTTGATGATGGTGGAGATTTAACAAATATGGTTTTAGACCGTTACCCAGAATTATCTGATGGTATTAAAGGTTTAAGTGAAGAAACTACAACTGGTGTTCACAGACTTTACGAACGTGTTAAAAATGGTACATTAACAATGCCAGCAATTAACGTAAACGACTCTGTAACAAAGTCTAAGTTTGATAACAAATACGGTTGTAAAGAAAGTGCAGTAGATGCTATACGTCGTGCAACAGATACTATGTTGGCAGGAAAACGTGTAACTGTTTGTGGTTATGGCGATGTTGGTAAAGGGACTGCTGCCTCTTTTAAAGGTGCAGGAAGTATTGTTACAGTAACAGAAATAGATCCTATTTGTGCTTTACAAGCTGCAATGGATGGTTTTGAAGTTAAAAAATTAGAAACTGTAGTTGGAAATAGCGATATAGTAATTACAACTACTGGAAACAAAGACATTGTTCGTGCTGAGCATTTTGAAGCAATGAAAGACAAAGTAATTGTTTGTAACATTGGTCATTTTGATAACGAAATCCAAATGGGTTGGTTAAATGATAACCACGGAAATACAAAAGATACAATTAAGCCTCAAGTTGATAAATATACTATTAACGGAAAAGATATTATTATTCTAGCCGAAGGACGTTTAGTAAACTTAGGTTGTGCAACAGGACATCCAAGTTTTGTAATGAGTAACTCATTTACAAACCAAACTTTAGCGCAAATTGAACTTTGGAAAAACGCTGAAGCTTATGGAAACGATGTTTATATGTTACCTAAGCATTTAGATGAGAAAGTAGCAAAATTACACCTAGAAAAAATTGGTGTTGAGCTAACAGAACTAGCAGATTACCAAGCAGACTATATTGGTGTAAAAGTTGAAGGCCCTTACAAGCCTGAACATTACCGCTACTAAAGTAATTCTGAATAGAAGATATAAAAAATCCCAAACAATCTGTTTGGGATTTTTTTAGTGATAAAATTAAGTCTTTTGCGAAAGCAAAATATATTAAAAATGAATTTAAATTTTATATTTCATACTTTTGATCAAATACTACATTCTAATATTATAAATTAACTAAAACGTCTTGAACTGGTTATTAAAAAGTATTTCCTTTATCTTTCATCCTATAATAATGCCTCTTTTAGGTGTTGTTTTCTATTTTTCTAAATCACCTAGATTTATACCTCAAGAGGCAATAGAAGCTAAAATTATTTCGCTTTCTATACTTACTATTATACTACCTATTCTACTCTATTTTTTACTAAAAACAATAGGCAAAACAGAGTCTATTTACCTTAAAACTACTAAAGAACGCATAGTTCCTTTATCGTTAAATATTATTATTTCTATTTTAATAATAATACGTGTGTTACCATCAAATCAAATTATAGAATTGTATTACTTTTTTATTGGAATATTAATTTCAACTATTATCTGTTTAGTATTGGCTATTTTAAAGTTTAAAGCAAGTATCCACATGATTGCTATAGCAGGAGTATTAATGTTTGCTATTGGTATTTCGCTTCATTTTGGTAAAAACTTAAATGGGTCTTTAGCTCTGTTTTGCATAATTGCTGGAGCTATTGCTACTTCAAGATTACATTTAAAAGCACATACTAATATCGAGCTAATTTTTGGTTTTTGTATTGGGTTGTTTCCGCAATTGCTAGTATTACCTTATTGGTTATAGAATGTAAAATATAAGACCTATTTTAATAGCATTTGCATCTATTACTTCTCCTTCTATTTTTGCAGAATCATTAAAAATAGGGTTTAAAGTATAATACAAATAAAAGTTCCAAGTGTTATAACCAGCTCCTAATGTTAAACCATACTGTAGATTATTAATAGCACTAATATTTTTAATTGAAGCGTTTTCTGGTGTGCCTTCAAACTTAGAACTATTTGCAAATACATAACCTAATTTAAAGCCTGTATAAATACGCCAAAACTTATAATCTGTTGCTGTGGATGTTCTCCATCTATATTCAATAGGCATTTCTACCAAATAGGTTGTAAACTTATTTTTAGTAACCGTTATTTCTGTATCATCTATTATTTGAAATAATGCATCTCCTTTAACATCTTCGCTAATTAATAAATTTTGGTTAAAAGAATTTAGAGACAGACCCAAACCAATACCAATAGCCTTGTTTCGTTTTTTATTAATTGGCATGTCTTTAGTGTAACCAAAGTGAAAACCTCCAGAAAAGCCACTTTGAGACAAACCAGATGGCTTCTTGCCTATAAGGTTATAAGTAAACCCAAAATAAAACTGGTCTTCCTTATATAAAGAATCTATTTCTTGAAAACTTTCACTAAGTTCTTCTTGAGAATAAGAAAATGAAGTAGCAAAGCAAAAGCAGAAAAATAAGGTTATAAATTTCATCTATTGATGTTTATTATTTTTAATATCGTGTATTTTGTTATAAATCGTACTTTAAATTTATAATAGTTTTACCATATATAATTACAAGATATATAAATACAGAATTCAAAAAAAGTAAAAGGCGTTTTGAAAAAAAATTCAAAACGCCTTTATATAAAATTAAGAGTGTATGTTACTAGTTAGTAAGCACATCTCCTTTTTTAGTAGTGTAGTTAATTTTAAGCGCATTAGTTTTACGTAATTCTTGCTTAACATCTGTAAGCACTCCCATTTTAGCATCTTTATCTACTTTAAGAGATACTGTTAATGTAGGTACTAACTCTTCTGCTAATTTAGCACGTTCTGCAGCAATAAATGACTGCACTTCTTTTACACTTTGTAACTTGTCGTTTAATTGTATTCTATCTTCTGTACCATAAGTATCTACATAGTTTTCACTTGGCTTCCCTATGTAAATGTAACTTATAGGTTTCTGTTTATCTAGTTTCTCTATTTGGTTTGCTTTAGGCAATTTATTTTGGATTTTTAAATTATCCTCCTTAATTACTGTCGCTACCATAAAGAAAAACAAAAGCATAAATACAATATCTGGTAAAGATGCTGTTGAAATAGGAGGTAAACCTCCATCTTTTTTCTTTTTAAATTTAGACATAGTGTTTATGTTAACTTGTTAATTTCTTTGTGCTTCAGCTTCAGAGAATTTTTGAGGTACAACTAATTTAATAGCTTCCAGCTTCTCTTTCAGGCTTTCTCTAACTTTTTTATCTGCTCCTTTGTCTTGATACATAGCTGTAGCTTCAACAAAGTTCATTTTTAAATTAGGATAATCCTTTATAAATTCACGATTTCTAATCACATTATATGCTGCTAAAATTTCATTCTGTACAGTTATATATGTTTTGTAATCTGTTAATCTATCGTTTGCCAAAGAGATAACTGCCTTTTGCAAATTATCTGATGATTCTGGACTTTTAGCTCCTTTACATCTTTTACAAGCATCTTCATCTTTTCCTCCTCCATTATCAAGAAATGCTGTAGTTCTTTCTTGCAAATCTTTAATAGCAAGAAGTTCAGAATCTCCTCCAGAAGTTAATAATATTTCGTTATTACTATTTAAAGTCAATGCAAAAATATTTTTCTCCTTAATAATTACTGGTGGAGTATTAATATCCGGTTCCCAAGGCGGTAACTTTCTACTTAAACCAGAATCTACTGCGATATCTGTTGTTACTAGAAAGAAAATAAGTAATAAGAAGGCAATGTCAGCCATAGAGCCTGCATTAACTTCTGGTGCTGATCTTTTTGCCATAATTATTTAATTAATTTTTTAACTCCTGAGAATATCATTGATACAATTGCAACAACACTTAGTATGTAAAACGCTACTAATCCTGCTCCCACAAGTCTTGATTGTCCTTCTGTTGCTAATACATCATCATAAGCATATGTTGGTGTTCCTACTAAAGGATCTCCTCCAGATACAACGTATCCAATAATTAATACTAATGCAAAAGCACCAAGACCAATTAATGTGTTTTTAATATTTCCTCCACCACTAAATAAATTAGTGAATATAAAGAAAACTACCAATACTACTGTTAATGCTAATATTATGTAAGCCATCCAAGCCATTGGTTCTAATAAAGAAGTATCTCCTGCAGCTGCAAGTGCTTTTACTTCTTCTTCACCTTTTGCGATAATTCGAAAAAGTGATATAATACCAATTAAACTTAGTACTGCTACAACTATTTTTAAAATCTTATGCATAATCTTTATGTTTTTAAAATTTAGTTAATAGCTTATTTTTTATATCTCGATAACATATCCATTAATGTGATAGAAGAATCTTCCATATCATTTACAATACTATCAATTTTTGCTACTATGTAGTTGTAAAAAACTTGAAGTATAATTGCTACAATAAGTCCAAATACAGTTGTTAATAGGGCTACTTTAATACCACCTGCTACTAACGTTGCATCCATTCCACCTGCAGACTGAATTTTATCGAAGGCTTGAATCATACCTATTACTGTTCCCATAAACCCTAACATTGGAGCTAATGCGATAAATAATGATATCCAAGATACGTTTTTCTCTAATTGTCCCATTTGAACTCCACCATAAGCTACAACAGCTTTTTCAGCAGATTCTAAGCTATCGTCTGCTCTGTCTAAACCTTGATAGAAAATAGATGCTACAGGACCTTTTGTGTTTCTACACACTTCTTTTGCTGCTTCAATACCACCTGACTGTAGTGCATCTTCAACATTTTGAGTTAATTTTTTTGTGTTTGTAGAAGAAAGGTTTAAAAAGATAATTCTCTCAATAGCAATTGCTAAACCAAGAATTAAACATAATAATACAATGCCCATAAAACCTGGTCCACCTTCAATAAAACGCTTTTTAAGCTCTTGGTGGAATGTTAAATCTTCTGCTGCTGAATCTGTTGCTGCATCTTGTGTAGTTGCAACAGTAGTAGCAATAGTTGCTGCGTTTGTTGTTGCATTAGCTGTGCCAAATGCCATTAAAAATACTATGGCTAGGATAGAAAATAATCTTTTCATGTTTGTGATCTTAATTTTATTAATTAGTTAAAGTGTTAAAGATATAAAAAAATGGAATTAAAATACTAAATATTAATAGTGGTTTTAGAAATTTCTTGCTTAAATACTATATTTTTTTTAATAATTCCGGTTTCAAATTAAACGAAAAAAATGTTAAGTCTCAAACTTTGACCGTTAATTTTAAGCCATTTCTCCTCTTAAAGCAGTTTCATAGATGGTTTTGAACAAGTTAGGAGAAATATTTTGACCCAACAAATACATTAATTTACTAACTGCAGCTTCGGTTGTAATGTCTTTTCCAGAAATTAAACCTATTTTTTTAAGTTTTTCGCTAGTTTCATATTGTCCCATCATAACACTACCACCAGAACACTGTGTAATATTGACAATATGAATTCCTTTTTTAATCGTTTCTTTTAATAAAGAAATAAACCAATCTTCGGTAGAGCAGTTTCCTGCACCATAAGTTTCTAAAATAACGCCTTTAAGGTTTTCCGTACTAAATATAGATCTCAATAATTGTTCCGAAATACCTGGAAACAACTTAATTAAGGCTATATTTTTATCTAATATCTTGTGGACTATCAAACTTTTCCTAGCATTAGGCTTAAACAAAGCGTCGTTATTTACTTTTAAATGCACACCAGATTCTGCTAAGTCTGGATAGTTTAAACTTGCAAAAGCTTCAAAATGCTCTGCATTTATTTTTGTAGTTCTATTAGCTCTGTATAATTTATATTCAAAGTACAAACACACTTCTTTAATTATTGGTTTACTGTAATGTTGTAAAGAAGCCACTTGAATAGACGTAATTAAATTCTCTTTTGCATCTGTACGTAAATCTCCAATTGGTAATTGCGAACCTGTAAAAATCACTGGTTTCGCTAAATGCTCTAACATAAAACTTAGTGCAGAAGCTGTATAACTCATTGTATCGCTACCATGTAATATTACAAAACCATCAAAAGACTCGTAATTATCCTCAACAACCTCAGCTATTGATACCCAATGTTTGGGTTCCATATTACTTGAATCTATAGGATGCTCGAACGAAAACGTCTCAATATTACAATCTAAAAGCTTTAATTCTGGAATTCTAACCAATAAATTATCGAAATCGAAAGCACGCAATGCACCTGTTTCCGGATCTTTTATCATACCAATAGTTCCACCTGTGTATATAAGAAGTATGTTTGGGATTGTTTTTGTCAATTGCTTTCTGTTTTTTATTGATTCGTTTTGCGCTTATTTGATGCTACACACCAAAAATGGCTTTAGAATTAGCTGTTGTAATATCGGCAATTTTTTCTTCGGAAGTATTATAGAGTTCCGAAAGCTTCTCCAACACCTTTAGTATATAACTACTTTCATTTCTTTTCCCACGGAAAGGCTTTGGTGCCAGATAAGGAGAATCGGTTTCTAGAACAATATGCTTTAAATCGATTTTATTTAAAAACTGATCTATTTTACCGTTTTTAAAAGTTGCTACTCCACCTATTCCTAATTTCATATTGTAAGAAATTGCTTGATGCGCTTGTTCTAAAGTACCTGTAAAACAATGAAAAATTCCGTAAAGGTCATCGCTTTTTTCTTCTTCTAAAATTTCAAAAATTTCTTCAAACGCTTCTCGACAATGGATTACTATTGGTAATTTATACTGTTTTGCTAATTGTATTTGGTATCTAAAAGCTTCTTGTTGTATAGCTAAAGTGCTTTTATCCCAATACAAATCGATACCTATTTCTCCAACTGCATAGAATTTATGTTTATCCAACATTTCTTCAACATGATCCAATTCTTTTTTATAGTTTTCTTTTACATGTGTTGGGTGTAAACCCATCATTAAAAAAACATTTTCTGGATAGTCTTTTTCTAATTGTAACATAGATGCTGTGTAAGTAGAATCTATTGCTGGCACGAATAATCTAGAAACATTAGCGTCTAGTGTGCGCTGCATCATTTCTGCACGATCTTCATCGAATGCTTCGCTATATAAATGTGTATGTGTGTCTGTAATAATCATGTTGTAAAAATAAAAAAGTCATCGGGTTAATGATGACTTTTCTGAAAATATTTCTGGTCTTATTTTGTTTATTTATAAATCATTTATTCTTTAATTCTCGCTTCAAATAATTCAGCAAAATATTTTTTTGATTTAACACTTTCATATTTAAATCCAACTGTTACTAATGCATATCCAAAAATTAGCATTCCAAAAGGTATTAATGCCATTGGCTCAAAACTTGTGCTATCTAAAAAGGAACTCAAACCAACAAAACAACCAACTATTACTCCTCCAAACCAAACACACATAAAAGCTATAACAAAAATGCTCAATTTCATTTTAACGTTGACCTGTGTTCCATTAAAATCCTTTACAATCTTTCCTTTAATTCTTGGCAGAAACGAGTTTTGATGTCCAATTATTTTATTAATTTTAAACGAATTTAATCCAATACTTCCTTCATAAGGCTTGTTATTATTACCTCCAAAAAGACCTGAAATTCTAAAGTTTTTTTTAGGCTCAATAATTCCTGCAACTCTTTTCAAAATTTCTTCTGACTCAAGCTTTGTCTTGTATGTAATGTTTTCGAATGGTAAATATTTCATTTTAATAACTTCTGCACTAATGTGTTAGTTCTTTTCTAAAACCACGTAGGATAATTTACTCCAACTTATCCAACAACTTCTGCGCTTCTTTATAATCATCAGCTTCTTCTGTAATTTGTTTCAATAAAACAATTGCAGCTTCTATGTTTTTTTGTTTTAATCTACTTAAAGCAGAGTACCACAAGGCTCTATTTTTATAAGCAGATTCTCCTGTAATAATCTTATTTAATGCTGTATCTGCAACTTCAAAATTATCTAACTCAATATTAGTAATGGCATAGTATAATTGTAGTTCGCTATTTTCAGGATCGTTTTCAAGTACTGTTTTTAAAAGGGTATTTGCTTTAGCGTATTCTTTATTATTAAAAGCTTTTGTAGCTTCTATTAAATCTTTCACATTACCTCTAACAATCGTCATAGGTTCGTGCGTGTTAAAATCTGAATACGTTGGGTTTGATAGTTGGTTAAATAAAAATACGCCAATAAATAAAGCAACACTTGCTGCCATTGCCAGCTTTCCTACTCTAAAAACTTTAGATTTCTGTGGTTTTGTAGCTACAGTTTCGGTTGTATTAAAATGACCATTAGAAATGTTTTTTAAATTGGTTTTAAAGGCATTAGTTTCGGCTTCATTTCTTATACTGTTTTGCAGAAAAATAGTAGCATCTGCAAACACTCTAAAGCTTTGCGCAAATGCTTCATCGCTATCTAGCCTGTTCTCGAAATCTAGGGATTCTTCCGCAGATAACTCACCACTTATATAGTT
>NZ_JALZVX010000116.1 GCF_023299985.1 Lacinutrix sp.
TTTACTTATATTTTTAACAATATGCTCACTTAACACCATGTTTGCTCAAAAAGAGTCCTCATTTAAAGATGGCGAATGGTTTAAATTTAAAATGAGCTATAGTAATTTTCTTAAAGCTGGAAACGCAACCTTATCCGTAAAAGAAACAGATCTTGATGGAAAACCTGTATTTCATGTCGTTGGAAAAGGATGGACTACAGGCATGATTAAGTGGTTCTTTAAAGTGAAAGACCGTTATGAAAGCTACATAGACGTTGAAAAAAATATTCCATATAAATTTATTAGAAACATAAATGAAGGTGGTCACAAAAAAAACATCGAAATCGATTTTGATCACGATAAAAAAACAGCCTTCGTTCATAACAAGAAGCATAATACTAAGAAAACTATAAACACTAAAGCTAATGTTCAAGATATGGTTTCTATGTATTATTATTTAAGAAATAATATTGAAATAGCATCATTAAAAATTGGTGATGAGATTAAAACAGATATGTTTTTTGATGAAGAAAACTATGGTTTTAAACTTAAATATTTAGGTCAAGAAACAATTAAGACAGAATTTGGTAAAATTGAAACCATAAAGTTTAGACCGTATGTAATGGCTGGTCGTGTGTTTAAAGAAGAAGAAAGTTTAACGCTTTGGGTATCTAAAGACAAAAATAAAGTACCTTTACGTATTAAAGCAGATTTGGCTGTTGGTTCCTTAAGAGCAGATTTAGAAGATTTTAAAGGACTTAAACACCCATTCAAAATTGTAGGAGATAAATAATGAGCATAGATAAAAAGACCACCGACCAATTAATAGAAAAATACCAAGATTTAGGCCAAAATGTAAATACACATTTAGAAGGTTTACTACATAGTAAACCAATAGATTATTGGGACTACATCCAAACAGATGCTCTTTTAAATCTTCAAACACAACGTACAGTATTTCCAGACGAGATGGTCTTTTTAATGTACCATCAAGTAAACGAATTATTATTTAAAATGATTCTTTGGGAAATAGATCAAGTATCAAAAAAAGAAGATGTTTCTGCCGCTTTTTTCGAAGATAAACTTATGCGTATTAGCCGCTATTTCGATGTACTAACCTCCTCTTTTACAGTCATGAAAGACGGAATGGATGTCGCGCAATATAACAAATTTAGACACACATTAACACCTGCAAGTGGTTTTCAAAGTGCGCAATATAGAAAAATTGAATTCGCTTCTACAGAACTTATCAACCTTATAGATAATCGTTTTAGAAAAACAATAGATAGAAATACACCTTTTGAGCATGCTTTCGAGCATTTATACTGGCAAGCTGCTGGAAAAGATTATAAAACTGGTAAAAAAAATTACACATTAACAGTTTTCGAAGAGAAATACAAAGACGAATTTATTAGATTTGTAGAGTTCTCTAACACTAACAATTTGTGGTCAATTTTTAAAAAATTGCCAGAAGCAGTTAAAGAAGACAAAAAATTAATTAAAGCAATGCGTCATTACGATTACACAGTAAATATTACTTGGGTAATGGCACATTATAATACAGCAAACCACTACCTTAATATTGGTGGCAAAACAGTAGAAGCAACAGGAGGAAGCGAATGGGTAAAATACATGCATCCAAAATATCAACGACGAATATTTTTTCCAGATTTATGGAGTCAACAAGAACTAGACGATTGGGGAAAAAATATTTAATACTATTATTTTGCTTCATTTTTGTAATAAGCTGTAAAAAAGATAATAAAAACAACAATACTATTTACAATTCTTTAATTGAAGAACCCAAAGAAATCAACGAATTTGGTTTTAATTTAGAGAGTTATATTGTTAAAAAAGATACCATACAAAATGGTGACACTTTTGGAAAAATATTAGAACGAAATAACATAGCTTATCCTAAAATATTTGAAATAACACAAAAAACAAAAGATAGTTTTGATGTTAGCAAAAAATTACAATTAGGTAAACCATACACCTTATTATGTTCTAAAGACTCACTTCAAAGTCCCAAATGCTTTATTTATCAGCCTACAAAAGAGCGTTATGTTGTTATAGATTTTCAAGATTCAATAAAAGCATATACTAGCTACAAGCCTATTAAATATGTAGAAAAAACAGCAACAGGTGTTATTACCTCAAGTATTTCAAACGCTATGGACGAACAAGGCAAACCATTTATGCTAGCCTTAAAAATGAGTGATATTTACGCATGGACCATAGATTTTTCTAGACTCCAAAAAAACGATAAATTTAAGGTTGTATACACTGAAAAGTATATAGACGATTCTATCTACGCAGGAATTCACGAAATAAAATCTGCATATTTTGAGCATAATAAAGAGCCATTTTACGCCTTTGAATTTGAGACAGATTCAATTTTAGGCATTCGCGATTATTTTAGTGACGAAGCAAAAAATTTACGTCGTGCGTTTTTAAAAGCTCCAGTAAGTTTTAGTCGTATATCATCAAGATACAATCTTAAAAGAAGAATCGCTCATTATAATTATCGTGTAAAACCGCATAGAGGGACAGATTTTGCCGCTCCAAACGGAACACCAATTATGGCTACAGCAAATGGAACTGTAACACGATCTGGATACGGGAAAGGTAATGGTAAATTTGTTAAAGTAAAACACAATGCAACCTATAGTACGCAATACCTTCACATGTCTAAAAGAAAAGCAAAAGTTGGCGATTTTGTAAAACAAGGCGAGGTAATTGGTTATGTTGGAAATACTGGTAGCTCATCTGGAAATCATGTTTGTTATCGCTTCTGGAAAAATGGAAAAGAAGTAGATCCTTTCAAAGAAAAATTACCAGAAGCAAAACCAATTTCAGACAGCTTAAAAATTAAATTCTTAGAGTACATAAAGCCTTTAAAAACACAATTACAATTACTTGATTACCCTACAAAACCTAAAGAACCTGATAGTTTAGGAGTTAAACTTCAAGAAAACAACTTAATTACATAGCGCTACACAAAATGGCATTACCATCAATTAACCCGACAACAACTTCAGCTTGGAAAGCATTACAAAATCATTTTAATGCAAATAAACAAATAGAAATTAAAGAACTCTTTTCTAAGGATAAAAACAGAGCAGATAACTTTAAAATTAATTGGGAAGATTTTTATGTAGATTTTTCTAAAAACCGCATTACAGAGGAAACTTTTAACTTACTTTTAGAGTTAGCAGAACAAGTAAAATTAAAGGGAGCCATTGCAGCATATTATTCTGGAGAAACTATAAACAAAACAGAAAATAGAGCTGTTTTACATACTGCATTGCGAAGAAAAGAAAGTGATACTGTTTTAGTAGATGGTGAAAATGTAATGCCAGAAATTTTTGCAGTTAAGGCAAAAATGGAGACATTTACTAACGAAATTCTAAGTGGAAAAAGAAAAGGTTACACAAACAAATCGTTTACAGATGTTGTAAATATTGGTATTGGAGGTAGCAATTTAGGACCTGCAATGGTTGTAGAATCTCTTCAGTATTATAAAAACCATTTAACAACTCATTTTGTAAGTAATGTAGATGGCGATCATGTAAACGAGGTTTTAAAGAAATTAAATCCTGAAACAACACTTTTTGTTATTGTTTCTAAAACATTTACCACACAAGAAACATTATCGAATGCAACTACAATTCGAAAATGGTTTCTTAAACATGCTAAACAAGAAGATGTTGCAAAACATTTTGTTGCTGTTTCAACAAATATCGAAAAAGTTAAAGATTTCGGTATCTACCAAGATAATATTTTTCCAATGTGGAATTGGGTTGGCGGTCGTTTTTCGTTATGGAGTGCTGTTGGTTTAACAGTAAGCCTTGCTGTTGGTTTTGATAATTTTAATAAATTATTAAAAGGTGCCAACACTATGGATATTCACTTTAAAAATGAAGACTTTAACAATAATATTCCTGTTGTTTTAGCTTTAATAAGTATCTGGTATAATAATTTTTTTGGAGCAGAAAGTGAAGCTGTAATCGCTTACTCACAATACCTTAATCAATTTGCAACTTACTTGCAACAAGGTATTATGGAAAGCAATGGTAAAACTGTAGACAGAAATGGAGACAAAGTAAATTACGAAACTGGCACTTTAATTTGGGGAGAACCAGGAACAAATTCTCAGCATGCATTCTTTCAACTCATACATCAAGGTACTAAATTAATTCCTGCAGATTTTATTGGCTTTGCTCAAAGTCTTCATGGTAACCAAGAGCACCACGATAAATTAATTTCAAACTATATTGCACAGACCGAAGCATTATTAAATGGTAAAACTAAATCACAAGTTTTAGATGAATTAAAAGATTTAAACTTATCAGATTCAGAAATAAAAGACCTAATGCCTTACAAGGTTTTCGAAGGTAATAAACCTACAAATTCAATATTTATAAAGAAATTAACACCAGAAAGTCTAGGTAAACTAATTGCCATGTACGAGCATAAAATATTTGTACAAGGTGTTATCTGGAATATCTACAGCTACGACCAATTTGGAGTAGAGCTTGGAAAACAATTAGCTACTTCTATTTTAAAAGATATCAAATTTAACAATTCTGATAATCATGATGCTTCCACTCGAAATCTTTTAGAATTCTTCAAAAAATTGAGGTAATTATTATTAAAAAACTTATTAATAGGTTTATTCTTTAACATCTAGATATCAAACATTTAAAGGCTAAATTTATAGTATCAAAATTTGTTAACATTAAGTTAATATATAACTTGTAATTATATGTAATTTTGCAAAAAAAATAAACCAACTTTAATTCAACCAAATGAAAAACACAATTAAAATGCTGCTTTTTGCAGTTACATTTTTATGTTCTGCAATTGCGATGGCTCAAAGTACAGTTACAGGAACTGTATTAGATCCCGAAACTAATTATCCATTGCCTGGTGTAAATATTTTAGAAGCAGAAACTACTAATGGTATTTCTACAGATTTTGATGGTAAATTTAGTATAACAACCAAATCTCAAGAAACAAAAATAATTATATCCTATGTTGGATATTTATCTCAAGAGTTCTCAATTACTGGCAGTAAAGATTTGGGTACAATTACTTTATCTCCAAGCGAGTTTGGTTTGCAAGAAGTTAAGATAATTGCATCTGTAGCTGTCGATAGAAAAACACCTGTTGCAGTTTCTACAGTTAGAGCTGCAGATATAGAATTAAAATTAGGAACTCAAGAATTTCCAGAGGTTCTAAAATCTACTCCAGGTGTGTACGCTACTAAAACGGGTGGTGGTTTTGGAGATGCTGAAATTCGTCTTCGTGGTTTTAATTCTGAAAACGTTGCTGTAATGATTAATGGTGTACCAGTAAACGATATGGAAAACGGTCGTGTTTTCTGGTCAAACTGGGCTGGTTTAGGCGATGTTACTAGTTCTATGCAAGTTCAAAGAGGACTTGGAGCGGCAAAAGTAGCTGTACCATCAGTAGGCGGAACTATAAATATTCTTACAAAAACAACAGATATAGAAGAAGGAGGTAATGTTTATACAACTTTAGCTAACGATGGTTATGAAAAATATGGAGTAACATACTCTACAGGTTTAATGGAAAATGGTTTTGCTGCAACAGTTTCTGCTGCTAAAACAGATGGAAATGGTTATGTAGATGGAACCGAATTTAATTCAGTAAACTATTTTTTAAATCTATCTAAACAAATAAACGAAAACCACAAAATGTCTTTTACGGCATTTGGTGCTAAACAAAGTCATGGACAAAGACAAAACAGACAACTTATAGAAACTTTTAACAAGAGTGAAAGAGGAAGAAAGTTTAATGCAGATTGGGGATTTAAAAATGGTCAAGTAACATTTCAAGAAGACAATTTTTACCATAAACCACAAATATCTCTAAACCACTATTGGGATATTAGCGAAAACACTTCTTTATCAACAGCGGCTTATGCGTCTTTTGGTTCTGGTGGTGGTGGTGGTTTTAGAGGTGTTAATAAATTTGGAATTGATTCAGATGGAACTAGTGAATACAGAACAGGACTTTATGGCCCTATAGATTTCGATAAAATAGCTGCTGAAAATGAAGCTCTTGGAGCAAATGGATCTGAAACTATTTTAAGAGCTTCACGTAACAATCATAATTGGTATGGTGTATTATCTACTTTAAAAACAGATATCACAGAAGATCTAGTGTTTTTAGGAGGTCTAGATTATAGGTATTACAAAGGAATACACTTTCAAGAAGTTACAGATTTATTAGGTGGTCAATATTACGGAGAAGCAGATTTCGATGTAAATAATCCATTAGGAATTACTCAAGTAGGTGATAAAATTAACTTTCATAATGAAGGTTTAGTTGGTTGGTTAGGATTATTTGCTCAAGCCGAGTATGATATTAATGATAACTTTAATGCATTTGTATCTATTGCAGCATCTAATACTTCTTATAAACGAATAGATTTTTTCAATAAATTAGATAGTGATCCTTTACAAGAAACAGATCGTTTTAACTTTTTTGGTTACAGTGCTAAAGGTGGTGCTAATTATCGTTTAGATGATAACAATAATGTTTTTATGAATATTGGTTATTTTGAAAAAGCTGCAGATTTTGATGCAGTTTTTCAAAATTTCACTAACGACAATATTAATGAAGATGCAGAAAACGAGAAAATTTTTAGTGCAGAGTTAGGTTATGGTTTTAGAGGAGAAAAATTCTCTGCTAACGTTAATCTATACAGAACAGCTTGGAGAGACAGAAACGAAACTGTTTCTTTTCAACAACCAGACGAAACCAGAGCAACAGCCAATATATTAGGTGTAAATGCTATCCATCAAGGTATTGAAGTAGATTTTGTTTACAAGCCTACTTCTAAACTAGACATAACTGGAATGGTATCTCTAGGAGACTGGAGATGGGAAAACAATCTTGAAGATGTACAAATTTTTGACGAAGAGCAAAATTTAGTAGATACTGTAGATATTTTTATTGAAGATTTACATGTTGGTGATGCTGCACAAACAACGATGGCTTTAGGTGTAAACTATAAGCTTGCTAATAAAACACGTTTTACTGTAGATTATAATTATTTCGCAAACTTATATGCAAGATTCGACCCAAGTGATAGAGGTGCTCCAGCTCCAGATGCATGGGAAGTTCCAGATTATGGTATTTTTGACACCGCAGTATCTCACGGCTTTAAATTTGGTAGCTTTGATGCAAAATTAACAGGTAGAATAAATAATATTTTTGATACAGAATATATAGCCGATGCTTTAGATGGTGCAGATTCTAATGCTAAAACAGCTTTAGTCTATTATGGTTTTGGAAGAACTTTTAGTGTTGGAATGAAAATTAATTTTTAAAAAAACAAAAATGAAAAAAGTAATTTATTTATTAATTGTAATGGTTTCAATCTTTTCAGCTTGTAACCCATTAGACGAGATCAATGACGAAATTGATGCAGAAGCAAATCCAATTGTTGGAATTGATGCTTTTACTATGGTAACCGAAGATTATGTAAACATAATAGAACAAGGTGAAGATGATCCTGTAGATTTCTACGAAATGTTCGAAAGTTTTAATGACTTAGAAGATGCAAGAACAATTTTACCTTCTTTTTTAAGTACAAGATATCCTAATTGGGGAGAAGGATCATCAGTAACGGTTTCTTTTAATATTTACGATGGTAATCCTGGTGATGATATTAGCGACTTTACAAATGCTAATGTTTATCAATTATTAATATCAGACTATCCAACTGCTGGTGGTGGTGCGTTTTTTCCAAATGAAAATCCTGAATCTACATTAGAAACAATTCTTACTACCGAATTCCCTACACCAATTGATGGTGATATAGTTAGATTACAATATAACCTATTTGATATGGAACCATCAGCAGGTTTCGCTGTAATCTATGATGGTTTATTTCCAGATTTGTTTTCGACATTTACTATCGTAGATCAAGCTGGTGAACAAGGATGGACAGAAGGTTCTTCTTTCGCTAATGGTTCTGGTTTTGCTAATGGCTCTGCAAATGAAAACGAAGATTGGTTAATATCACCAATCATAGACTTAACAGGTCAACAAGATGTATTATTTCAAATAAATCAAAGAATTAGTTTTTTAGATGGTGCTGCAGAAGATTTTGTAAACATATTAGTGTCTACTAATTACACTGGAGATCCATTAACAACTAATTGGGATACTATTACTTTAAATACTGTGCCAGACGGTTCAAATTCAGATTTTGTTTTATCTGAAGATTTTGATTTTTCTGCTTACGATGGAGAGACAATAAATATAGCTTTTAAATATGAATCTTCGGCTACTTCTGCACCACTTTGGAGAATAGATTTTTTCCAAATTAAAACTGCAGGATTCACTGGTGATACAACTACTAATTCAGAATATTATAAGTTTTTTGGCGGTTCATGGGATAATATTGAAGATGTATACTACTTATCTTCTGCAGATTATGATTCTATGGGAGAAGCTTCTGGTCAACCAGGACAATTTAACAACTTTAGCGGTAGTGTTTCTTCAGAAGACTACTTACCTACATTTTTAGATATTGAATTCCCATTTGCTCAAGAAGGTGATGAATTAAACATGATATATAGATTCTTTGGAGGAGGTGGTATTGGTACCATTACTAGAGGAAATCTTTACACCGTAATTAATGGCTCTTGGACACCTGCACTTTCAACTATACAATTTGGATTTGAAAATGGAGAATGGGTACCAGATAATACTATTAGATATACATTAGTTAGTGCAGATTATAGTACTGTCGCAGCAGATTTACTTACAGAACCAGGTTTTGAAGCAGCAGCAGCTAATTTAGATAACTTTGGTAATTTTAATAGAACTACTACTAGTGCCTCAAGCTGGAGTGACACCATGATGGTTAGAGCATTAGGCATTGTGGTTAATAACCTTAATCCAACTGCTGAAGATGGCCAGAAATATATAGTCACGTTTGATATGTTTAATGGTGCTTCTGGATCTGAAGATTTTAAATTAATAAAAGAAGCGGGAGAATGGATCGCTAACCAGCCACTAAATTAACAACTACAATTTATATTTACTAAACCGCTTCCTAACCGAAGCGGTTTTTTAATGCCTAATAATTACTACATTTGTAAAACAACTAACTTAAAACACAAATTATGATTAAAATGCTTCACTCTTATTGGGCTTATCTTGTTTTTTTAATGATGGTAATTGCTTCAATAAATGCTCTTATTAAATTGTTTGGCAAAAAGGAATATTCTGCTAAAGATTTTAGAATTGCTTTATTTACACTAATCGTTTCGCATATTCAATTGCTTATAGGTATTGTTTTATGGTTTACCCAAGGTTATTTTAGCGAAAATACCATGAAAGAAATCATGGGAAACTCAGCATTACGATCTAACGCTGTAGAACATCCTGTTGCGATGATTTTAGCTGTGGTTTTTATTACTATGGGTTATTCTAAACATAAGAGAAAATTAACCTCAGCAGGAAAACTAAAACCGTTAGCTATATTTTATACACTAGCATTAATTTTGGTTTTAGCAAAAATTCCTTGGAATGTTTGGTTTTAATACCATTTATAATCAATACAAAATATAAAAACCTCGACACAAGTAAAAAGCGCCAACTTAATAAGTTAAGTTGACGCTTTTTGTTTATCTATATTATTTACAGAATACTATTTTTTTTGCATGTTTTTAGCTTCAATACTTAGCGTAGCATGAGGTACTAATTCTAAACGTTTCGGATTAATTAACTTTCCCGTAACTCTACATACTCCATAACTCTTATTCTCTACTCTAATTAAAGCATTTTTAAGATCACGAATAAATTTTTCTTGTCTAATAGCTAAAGCCGAATTGGACTCTTTACTGTTAACAGCACTACCTTCATCAAAGGCTTTAAATTGAGGAGACGTGTCTTCTGTACCGTTATTATGGTCGTTAAGGTAGGCGCTTTTAATAAGCTCTAAATCACGCTGAGCGTGTTCTATTTTTTCTAAAATTAGCGTTTTAAATTCTGCTAATTCTTTATCCGAAAATCTTACTGTATGTTCCATAGCAATTGTATTAATTTTTAGTGATAAATAATTTTGTATTTATAGTGTCGAAAGCAATATCTATACCATCATTTATCTGTTCAACAATCTCAAGCTTATCTGTTAACGTTTCTGCTTTAATATATTTTAAATTCGTTTTTACAGCTTGCGAAATTTCTTTATCATTCTGTAACTGTACAAAAATACGATCTGTTACTTCAAAACCTGAATCTTTACGTAAATTCTGAATACGATTTACAAGCTCTCTAGCAATACCTTCTTCACGCAATTCTTCAGATATTGTAACATCTAATGCAACTG
>NZ_JALZVX010000117.1 GCF_023299985.1 Lacinutrix sp.
TGTTTATAAGCTCAATAGAAGATATTTTGGAGAAAAAATATTTGATAGGCTTATTATCGCTAGCATTACTGCTAATGGACATTAAACGGATATGCAATAATTTTATAAGATTCTAATCTAAAATTGGGATGCTTTATATTTTATATGCTTTGCATAAAATATAAAGTAAAAAAAAGTCCTTTGCGCTCTGCAAAGGACTTTTAATAGACTAACTCGTTAATATTTTTTTTATTTCTAAAAAAACTAAACGAGCTAACCTCCATCGGCTTTACAGCTACTATTAATTATAATAGAAACTGAAACACCTAATGTTTTTGATGTTACTATTTTTTTTAAATATTTCATGTTGTTACACTTAAAAATTAAACATGACCTTTTAAAAAATGCGGTTAATTTTTCTTTTTCATAGCTAAAACTTTCCCACCTTTATTAGTAGATGCAAAAATGTTTAAAAGGTTGCGTGAGAAATTTAAAAAAAGATTAAAAAAGTGGTATTTTAGCACGACGAACAGATAAAAAACAAACTATGAGCAGTGAAAAAGAAGCGAAATTAAAGGCACTAAAGCTAACTTTAGATAAATTAGACAAAGCTTACGGAAAAGGAACAGTAATGAAAATGAGTGACGCTGCTATTGTAGATGTCGAGGCTATACCTTCTGGTTCTTTAGGTTTAGATATTGCTTTAGGTGTTGGTGGCTATCCAAGAGGACGTGTAATAGAAATATATGGTCCAGAATCTTCTGGTAAAACAACTTTAACATTACATGCCATTGCCGAAGCGCAAAAAGCAGGTGGTATTGCAGCTTTTATTGATGCAGAGCACGCTTTCGATCGTTTTTATGCTGAAAAACTTGGAGTAGATATCGATAATTTAATTATATCTCAACCAGATAATGGAGAACAAGCTTTAGAAATTGCCGATAATTTAATTCGCTCTGGCGCTATTGATATAGTAGTAATAGATTCTGTAGCTGCATTAACACCAAAAAGTGAAATTGAAGGTGAAATGGGAGATAGTAAAATGGGATTACACGCACGTTTAATGTCTCAAGCTTTAAGAAAATTAACTGCTTCTATTAGTAAAACCAATTGTACTGTAATATTTATTAACCAGTTGCGTGAGAAAATTGGTGTTATGTTTGGAAATCCAGAAACCACAACTGGTGGTAATGCACTTAAATTTTATGCATCTGTACGTTTAGATATTAGACGTTCTACTCAAATTAAAAGTACAGATGGTGCTGTTATGGGTAATAAAACAAGAGTTAAAGTTGTTAAAAATAAAGTAGCTCCTCCTTTTAAATTAGCCGAATTCGATATTATGTACGGAGAAGGTGTTAGTAAAGTAGGTGAAATTTTAGATGTTGCCGTAGAAAAAGAAATAGTTAAAAAAGCAGGTTCTTGGTTTAGCTATCAAGACACTAAATTAGGGCAAGGTCGAGATGCTGTAAAGGCAATAATAAAAGACAATCCAGAGCTTTTTGACGAGCTTGAGCAAAAAATAAAACAAGCTATTAAAGACGATCTTGAGTCTAAATAATTACTAGCTTAATGCTATTAAAACAAAAAATCCCGTTTTATTTTCGGGATTTTTTGTTTTTAGACGCAACCTTTTAATCTTTTCTGCATCTTCTATATAATATAGAATTACAGAACACAAGAATTAAAAATGAAAAAACACCTTATTTTATTAATTTGCATACTAACATTATCATGTAGTATAGAGGATGATACTTTATCATTTCAAACGGAATTTATACCTATAGAAAGTGTTGTTATTCCAGAAGAATTTGAATTAGGCACTACTTATGAAATAAGTTTAAATTATATTAAACCTACAAATTGTCATAATTTTAGTGATATCTTTTATTCAGCAAACAACAATGAAAGAACTGTAGCCATAATCAATTCTGTTGTTCAAAATAGTAATTGTATTACTTTAGAAACAGAATTAGAAGCAACATTCGGTTTTAAAGCAACAGAAGCTGGTTCATATATTTTTAAATTTTGGCAAGGCAAGGATGATAGTGGAGGAGATACTTATTTAATAGTAGAAGTTCCTGTAATAGAATAAATATTAACTAATACGTGAATTTAACTTGAGTATAGACCAGCTCATATATAATTGTAAGAATAATGATACTAAAGCACAAGGCGAACTATACAATCTCTTTTCGAGTAAATTGTTTTCTGTATGTTTAAAGTATTCACGAAACTATGCAGAAGCAGAAGATAATTTACAGGATGCGTTTGTTACTATTTTTAAAAAAATAGAACAGTATAAAAATAAAGGTTCTTTTGAGGGTTGGTTAAAACGAATTACTATAAATACTGCTTTACAGTGTTATAGAACACAAGGTGTTTTTGATATTGTAAACGACGATTTAATTGAAGATGAAGCAATTACTATAAAAGATGAGAGTGATATTTCTATAGATTATCTATTACAAATCATTCAAGAATTACCAGATCGTTACAGATTGGTTTTTAACCTTTATGTTTTAGATGGCTATTCGCACCAAGACGTAGCAGGACTTCTAAAAATAACAACTGGAACGTCGAAATCTAATTTAGCAAGAGCTAGACAGATTTTAAAAGATAAAATAACAGAATATAAAACGAGATTAAATTCTCAATCTTTATAAATGAGTGATAAAAAACATATAGATAGACTTTATCAAGAAAAGTTTAAGGATTTTGAAGTTAAGCCAAGCGCTAATGTTTGGACTGGGATTCAAAACAAAATAGAACAGCCAAAAGAAGAAACCAAAGTAGGGTTTCCTATTTGGTTACGTATTGCAAGTGTTGCCGCTGTGTTAGTTTTATTATTAACAGTTGGGAAATTTACTTTTAGTGATAATATGTTAGAAGAAAGTAATACTACAACTGTCGATTCTAAAACTACTAAAAGCAAAAACAGTGATACATCTTCTAATGTTGAAGATATTAATGCTGTTTCTATTGAAAGTACAAACACTCTTAAGGAGAATAATACTATTACAGAAAACAAGCTATTAAATAATGTAACTGTTGTTGCTAACGAAAACGACTCTAAAAGTAATAGTCCTTCTAAAACAAATAAAAATAAAGTTAGTAATTTAAGTTCTCAATTCTCAAATACTAAAGGTGTTTCAAAAGAGAATAGTTTAAATACCAATGGTATAATAGTTAACAAGAAAGATAATAGTAATATAAATAGAGTTGCTAAAAATTTAAAAAATAGAGATAATTTAAATGCGCCTAATAATTCGCAAAGAATAGCGCAGAATGCTTCTGCTAAAAACATAAATACTACTATTTTAAATAGTAACAATCCTGAAAACACAATTACTAATAATAATACAAACAGTATTACAAATAGTAAAAACCTTAGTAATATTAGTGCTAATAATGCCACTAGCACTGCTAATAAACCAAATACTAAAACAACAACTGTTTTAGATAATAATAGTACAACCGCTACTACAGCTGTTGCAACAGCTAATAGTGAAAAGGAAAAAGAGGAAAAAAAAATGATGGAACCAGACAGCGCAAACTCGTCTAACACCATCGAAGAGGCTCTTGCCAAGATTGAAAATCTTGATGAAGAAGAAAAAATAAACAGGTGGTCGGTAAGCGCAAATGCTGCACCTGTTTATTATAATACTCTTGGCAAAGGTTCTCACATTGACGACCAATTTATTGATAACCCTAAAAACGGAGAGATTAACACAAGTTATGGTATAAAAGTAGGCTATAACGTTGGGAATAGACTTAAGGTTCGTTCTGGTATAAATAAGCTTAATTTAAGCTATGACACCGCTAATGTTATTGTTTTTAATTCTGTGTCAAATACGCCAAACATTTCAAGCTTTAGAACTATTGATTTTATTCCAGATAATCAAGGACAAACATTCTCTGTATTAAGCTCTAGTAATCTTGTAGTACAACAAGTTGATGATCTTATTAATAATAACTTAAATGCCGCTTTAAGTCAACGTATTAGTTATTTTGAAGTTCCCTTAGAATTAGAATACGCTTTAGTAAACAAAAAATTTGGATTAAATATTATAGGTGGAGCAAGTGCTTTTTTCTTAAATGATAATGAAGTGGTTTCAGAAATCATCAATCAAAAACGAAAAATAGGTGAAGCAAATAATATAAACAATATAAGTTATAGTGCAAATATTGGTTTAGGCATAGATTATAAATTTAGCGATAAGCTTAAATTTAATTTCGAGCCTACTTTTAAGTACCAAATGGATGCCTACAGCGAAACATCTGGCAATTTTAACCCTTACATTATTGGTGTTTATACTGGTTTTAGTTATAAATTTTAAGTTTAAGGTTATTTAGTTGGTTAGACTTTTACTTAGTATCTCATTAAATTGAGAACCCAATAATGTTTTAAAAGCTACTCTGTGCCAAGAGTAGCTTTTTTAATTTAACCTTTTCTGAATTGAAATTATTGTGAAAAAAGAATGTTCTATTTTGAAGCAAATTCTAAAAGTTGATTATAAATTACTTTTTTAGATTGTTCGTTAATTGCTCTTGTATCTTCAGTTTTTAAATTCTTAGTGTCTATAAACTTGTGGATTTTAGCTCTCATTTTACCTGGACCTCCACTAAAAAAAGTATACGAAAAACGTTTTTTATTATCTGCAAAAGTAATGGGTACAATTGGTATTTGATGATTAATAGCTAAACGAAACGCACCATCTTTAAACTCACTAAGTATAATCTCTTGTTCTGGCACTAATCCTTCTGGAAAAATACAAATGCTTAAGCCTTGTTTTAATCGTTTTTGTGCATTTAAAAAAACTGCTCTCCTACTTTCTGGACTACTTCGGTCTACTAAAATTGATGTTCTTTTATAAAAAAAACCTAGTAGTGGTATTTTTGCTAATTCAGCTTTGCCTACAAAAACAAAAGGATTTTTTGTAACTACAAGCATTAACATAATATCCATCATAGACGTATGGTTCGCTACAAACATGTAACTTTCATCTTTTATAGTTTGTTGCTCTCTTATTATTTTGGATTTAAAACCCATACTTATTAATATAAACCTTGCCCAAATACGTGCTAGTTTAAAAAAATAAGGATACCAAGATTCTTTTAAAATTGATAGTATTAGCAAGGGAAACATAATAATAATTGGTAAAGCAACCATTATGTAGAACCAAATACGGTAAAATAACCAGAAAATATATTTAAACACAATCATAAGTTTCAAAAATACATAATAGTTTTGAGCTATTTTAATTGAAAAAAAATACCTTTGTTTTCTGAATACTTTTTTAGTTTAATTAAATGAAATTTCTGCTTTCGCGGAAAGTAAACATGGCAAGAATACTCACAGGAATACAAAGTACAGGAACACCACATTTAGGAAACATATTAGGCGCATTAATGCCTGCAATAGAAATGTCTAAAGATGAAAAAAACAATTCGTTTTTATTTATTGCAGACATGCATTCGTTAACGCAAATTAAAGATGGAGAAACACTGCGTAACAATACTTACTCCACAGCAGCAACTTGGTTAGCCTTTGGTTTAGATATTGAAAAAACGGTGTTTTACAGACAAAGTGATGTGCCACAAGTAACAGAACTCTCCTGGTATTTAAGTTGCTTTTTTCCATACCAACGCTTAACGTTAGCACACAGTTTTAAAGACAAAGCGGACAGATTAGAAGACGTAAACTCTGGTTTATTTAGCTACCCAATGCTTATGGCAGCAGATATTTTGTTGTACGATGCCGAAATTATTCCTGTTGGAAAAGACCAAGAACAGCATATAGAGATGACACGTGACGTTGCCTCGCGTTTTCAGGCAAAAATGGGAGAAACTTTTGTGTTGCCACAAGCAAAAATACAAAAGGAAACCATGCTTATTCCTGGAACAGATGGTGCCAAAATGAGTAAAAGTAAAGGTAATATTATCAATATATTTTTACCAGAAAAGAAATTGCGTAAACAAATAATGAGTATTGAAACAGATAGTACTCCACTTGAAGACCCCAAAGATTGGGCTACTTGTAATTGCTTTGCAATCTATAGTTTATTAGCTTCTGAAGCCGAAATAACAACTATGAAAGCCAATTACGAAAACGGTAATTATGGTTATGGCCATGGTAAACAAGCCTTGTTTGAATTGATTTTAAAGACATTTGTAACTGAACGCGAGCGTTATGATTTTTACATGAATAACCTTGATAAAATAGATGAATCTTTAGCTAAAGGTGCTGAAAAAGCGAAGGTTGTGGCTGATGGTGTTTTGGAGCGTGTGAGAGGAAAGGTTGGGTATTAGTTTTGTCATTCCTGAGAAGGCAGGAGTCCATAAACAACTAAATAATTGTTAAAATACATTCCTGCCTTCTCAGGAATGACAGATCTAAATAACTTCAAATAATTTTCCTGGCAAAGGTCTCACCACTCCTTTCAACTCCATATTTAGCAACAAACCAGCAATTTTAAACGTAGGCATATTACAGTTTAAAGCTATAATGTCTAGCATTTTCTTATCATTATCTTTTAAGTAATTGTAAATTACTTTTTCGTTGTCATCTAACTCAACAAAAAGCTGTTTTTGCACAATAGGTTTTACAGAATCTTCTAATTGCCAATTTAATAAATATGGCACATCTAAAGGTGTCGATAGTAAATGTGCTTTTTGTTGTTTTATAAGGTTATTACAACCAACACTTTTAGAATCTGTAGTACGTCCAGGCACTGCAAACACATCGCGATTATAAGAATTTGCAATATCCGCAGTTACTAAACTGCCTCCTTTCTCTGCACTTTCTACAACTATAGTTGCTTCGCTAATACCAGCAATAATACGGTTACGTTTTAAAAAATTATTACGATCAAAAGCAGCTGTACTCCAAAAATCTGTGTAGAAACCACCATTGTTTTCTACCTCTGCCATATATTTTTTATGTGTTTTTGGATAAATTTGGTTTAAGCCATGAGCCAAGCAACCAATGGTTTGCAAGTTATGCTTTATTGCTGCTTTATGTGCAGTAATATCTGTACCATAAGCAAAACCAGACACTATTACAGGATCGTAAATAGCAAGTTCTTCAACTAATTTCTCACAAAAGGCGATTCCAGAGGTTGTAATTTTTCGTGCGCCAACAATGCTAATAATATGTCTTTTATTCAGGTTTATATTACCAGCTTCAAAAAGTAAAATAGGACTATCAATACAATGTTTTAATCTTTCAGGATAAGTTTCAGAATTAAAATAGTGTGTTTTTAGTCCTTCAGCTTTAATAAATTTAAGCTCAGCTTCTGCAGCTTCAAGGTGATTTCTGCTAAACAAGTCGGAAATAGTTACAGTTCCAATACCATCAATTTTTAATAGGTTTTGCTTCTTTTCTTTAAGTACTGCTTCTGCAGAACCACAATGCGCAATGAGTTTTTTTGCTGTTACATCACCAATTTTAATGACATTTTGTAGTGCTAAAACGTAAAGCAAATCATTTTCTGTCATTTTATTCTATTGATTTTGAGACTACAATAAAAGAATTTTAACGCTGTTAATAACTAATGTGTGTTAAATTTTATTCGCCAACAAA
>NZ_JALZVX010000118.1 GCF_023299985.1 Lacinutrix sp.
TCACCACCATGAGTTTCTGCACCAGAACACCAGTTTTTATTTATTTCAGGTGATTTACCATTAGTTTGGTTGTAAGCACCAAGTTTAAAGAAGCAACCTTCACCTGCATAAGCAGCTTTACGTTCTACACCATCTTGACCAATTGGTACAAATAGTTTTCTTGTTTGTTCTGGCATGTCTGCTTTTGTAACGTATTCTGATTCAAATAAGTTTTTTGAAAATGATTTAACCTCATGTCCTTCACTTGTAAATTTTAAGTTCATGATACCATCCTTCACTTCTATTTCGTAACTAAATTCTTCGCCTAAAGCGATACCATTCTCAGGTTCTTCTGGATATGTATTTGCTTCACTACCAACTACAGAAAAGTCATGTCCCCAAACTGCTGAAGAATAATCCCATCGACCTGAATTATCATCTCCTGCTGTATTGATTTCATAATGCCAAAACACTGAACCTTTAGTATGACCAGGAAATTTTTTGTAGAATATTTTAAGTGGCTCGTTTTCATGACCATCTGCACTATGGATTTGTCCAATAACTACTGAATACGAAGCTGCCACACGAGCATCACCTGTTGCAGATACATTCATGACTTTAAGCGTTGCTGTTAATTTATCGTTAGCCGTTTTTGGATACCATTTTTTTGTTTGCGCTAATTCGGTTCTTGTGTTATTTGAAGTTCCGTGTGTATCTCCACCATTTGGTGCTTTAAAAACAACCCAATTCTTTTCACTTTCATTTTGAGTATAAAAGAAATCTTTGTTTTCAAAATTATTTGCAATACCAGCATTTGAACCATCTCCTAAAATTAATTTCCAATGGTCAAAAAATGGAATAACGTCACTTGCGTAAACGATTTTTTGTACTTCTTCTTTATCTGTGTTGATATCCGTTGACGAATCTGTTTTTTTGTTTGAATTGTTACAACTATTAAGAACTAATAAAACATTAAGAAATAAAAGCCTTGATATTGATGTGGTTATTTTTTTATTCATTTTTAATAATTTATTGGTTTTTAATAATCGCTCTGTTAATATTTAGTAGAATGCTATTCTATAGAGTTAATTTAGGCTTCTTTCCATAATTTCTGAATATTCCTCAAATCTTTTTTCATAGCATCAAACACTACTTTTTTATCTACAGTTATTGTACTGCGTCCTTTTTCTGCACCTCCTAAATCATATTCTAAATGAAGTGATACTGGTGGTTTCAATTTATATTTTTTCAATAATTTAAAATAGGTATTAAAATCTACCATGCCTTCACCAACTGGCACATTAATAGGTTTCCATTTACCATTAATATTTCCCCATTTAAAATCTTTTAATACAATTCCTTTTATGTTGGCTTGTAATAGTTGTAATCCATTTTCCCAAGAGTGTCCACCTTCTGCAATGGCATGACGAATATCGTATTGCGTTCCAAAATAATTTGAATCTGCTGTTTCCAATATTTTTTTAATTTCCCAATAAGATGCTCCTACATTTTTACCAGCATGGTTTTGGTAGTAGCCAATAATGTTTTGCTCCTTATTTAAATCACTTAATTCTTTAACGCGCTGTTTATAGACTTCCAGCGATTCTTGCATTGTTTTTTCTTCAAGATACTTAAACCAATGTGTGCGGTAATATTTAACACCAGATTTAGCTGCGGTTTTAATAATATCTACGTCTAATGGGTTGTGTATACTTTCTATACTAGTAGTAATCATTTCACAATGAGATCCAGCAGATTTAATATCGAATATTGCTTTTGGTAAATCTATTTTAACCGATTCTGGCAACACATGTCCTTTAGCTCTTACGGTTAGATCTACTCCAGCAAAGCCCATTTCAGCAGCCATTTCTCCAGTAGTTTTATAATCTAAAAACTGAAGGTGTTTAGAAAAAATATTAATAGAAAGCTCCTCTTCTAAACTATTCTCATTTGCCCAATTATTTAAGGGAAAACTTAAAAGCGGTAAAGCAGTTGCAGCTAGTGCAGTCTTTTTTATAAAATCTCTTCTACTGGTTGATTTCATTTTGTTATCGTGATTTATTTTAAAAGTATTTAGCCATTAATCCTACAATGCCTGTATATGAAATTACACAAGAGAAAAATAATGCGGCAAACAAACCAATGTTTACCAAAAGACTAGTTTTATACCCTTTCATTATTTTTTTGTTGTTTACCAGTAACATGATGCTAAACACCACAAGTGGCAAAATAAAGACATTAAAAACTTGAGATAAGATTTGAACCAAAATAGGTTTACCTCCAAAAAATGCTGGTCCAATTAAAGCTACCAAACAAGCAATTGCGGTGATTATTCTAAACTGTTTAGAGGTTGTATCTAAAGTTCCGGATTGGTAATCTGCAACTAAAAGCGGAGCAATTAATAAACAAGGAAAAATAGAAGACAAACCTGCACTTAGTGTTCCAAAAAAGAAAACTGCTACCGCAAAACTTCCTGCAATAGGCTCTAGTGGTTTTGCCATATCCAAAACATTATTTACTGAAGTTCCTTGGTGAAATAAAGCACCACTAGCTACAGCCATAATAGCACCACTAATTACAAACACCAATATAGCTGCTGTAATTGAATCTTTACGTTGTTTTCCTAGATCCTTAATACCCCAATTTTTTCCTTTCACAAATAAAGGTCTAGATAAAAATGTAGCTGCTGCCATTGTCGTTCCTACAAATGCTGCAACCATCATTTTCCCTGATATTTGGGGATCTTTAGATTCTGGAATGTATGGAATTAATCCTTCTAAAACTTCTGATGGTAATGGATGTACAAAAAATAGAGACACAATGAAAGACAAGCCCATAAACGTAACGAATATGACTAATATTTTTTCGAAAAATGAATATTTACCTACTAGCATTATGCCATAAAAAATACCGACAATTAAAACAGCAATAGCCAAAACTGTTTCATATTCATACGCTTTAAGTCCTTCAAAATAGATAGAGAATATCTCATAAAGCATATTGGACGAAATAGTTAAAATTCCCATTAGTGATCCCCATTGCCCAACAGAAATTCCAATAATAATTAAGATTGCAATTATTTTACCTCCTTTTATATATTTTTTAAAACTGAAAAGTGCTGTTTCTCCGGTGATTAATGTATAGTTTCCATAAACAAACATAAGAATTCCAGAAAACAAGCAACTTAGTAAAAGCACCCAAGTTAGTTGCATACCATAAGCACTTCCTGCTTTTATCATAGAAGTAACACTTCCTGTTCCAATGGTGTAACCAATGGCAAAAATCCCAGGACCGAATCCTAATACTATGGCAATAATCTTTTTTAGAAATGATTTTTTTTGCGTGGTTGCATCCATAATATTCGTTGGTTTATAAGTTAGTTAGTTCTTCTTTAATTCCAGTTTGTATGATAACTCTTACCTGAATCATCATCTAGTCTTTTATAGGTATGTGCTCCGAAATAATCGCGCTGTGCTTGGATTACATTTGCAGAAGCATAATCTGTTGTAATGCCATTTAAAAACTGAATAGCCTCGCTCAAAGCAGGTGTTGTTAAATCATTAAGTATACTTTGAGAAACTACCTTTTTTGCCGAAGCTTTGTATAGCTTCATTTTTTCTATTAACTCAGTATTGGTTAACATGTTGGTAGTCTCTTTAAATACTTCGACTAAATCTTCCATTAATGCAGATCTAATTATACAACCGTTAGTCCAAATCCTTGCAATCTCACTTAGATTTAAATTCCAAGAGAATTTATTTGAAGCTTCATTTATGAGTTTAAACCCTTGATAATGGTTAACAATTCTTGCAAATTGATAGGCTTCTAGGACTTGGTCTGTTGTGATATTTAATTCTGAAATATCTTCAGTTTCAAAATTATTGCTTAACCGAATTCTTTCGTCTTTGTAAAATGAAATATACCTTGAAAACAAAGCTGAAGTAATCATTGTACTAGGTAAACCAAGTTCAGCAGAAACAATCGCTGTCAAGTTTCCTGTGCCTTTGTTTCCTGCTTTATCTAGTATTTTATTTACCAACCAATCCTCTCCTTCTTTCTTCTTAAAAATCGCAGTTGTTATTTCTAACAAATAACTACTAGCTGAATCTTTCCAAGATTCAAAAGTATTAGAAATAGTATCTGGATTTTGACCCATCGCTTTTAAAATAGTGGATACTTCTGCTAGTAATTGCATTTCTACATATTCCACGCCATTATGCACCATTTTTATAAACTGACCACTTCCTTCTGGTCCAACATACGTGCAACATGGCAATCCGTTTTTGTCTTTAGCTGAAATAGTTTCTAGATAATTTTGCACTTCTTTGTAGGCTTCAAAATCTCCACTCGGCATTATAGATGGTCCTTTTAAAGCACCTTCTTCACCACCAGAAACTCCAGTTCCTATAAAATGAATAGCCTTTGTTTTTAAATAATCGTAGCGTTCTTTTGTTTTTAAATAGTTAGAGTTACCTCCATCTATTATGATATCATTTTCAGACAAATGTGGCAATAGATCTTCAATAACAAAATCGATTGTTTTCCCAGCATTCACCATAAGCATTATCTTTCTTGGTGTTTGCA
>NZ_JALZVX010000119.1 GCF_023299985.1 Lacinutrix sp.
ATAAAGCTCCAGTAGAAATCGAATTAGAATTATCAAAGAAAAATAATAAATATGTAGCTTAAAAAATAGTACCAAATTTATTAGCTAGTCCAATAAGATAATAAAGTTCCACATCCAAACCAAGATGTGTCTTCACAATCATCTTGCCCTTCATTACAATCGATATCTTCCCAATAAGCGCCACAATGATTTGAAGAAAAGCTACAATCACAAGATGGACTAGACCCTCCATCCTGAAAAGGTAATTTACCGCTAATAGTGCCAAAGTAATCTACAAACTCTAATTTTGAAAAATGTGCTTGTGCTAATGATGACCATTCTGAGATATAATATATATTATCATCATAATTTTTATGATTACGATCATAAATATCTTTAGAAATGTATCTTTTTAAAGTAATAATCATTTCTATTTGATTTCTATTTAAATTATCATTTAATAGTATGTTTTCCATTTTCTTTTCCCACAAAAAAGACTTTGAGTCATTATTTAATAAACGAAAAGCAATTTTCTGCTCTTCTCCTTTCAAGGACTTTACATTTTCAATTTTTGTTAAGTCAATATTAGACTCTTCGGTTTCAATTTCATTTGTTTCACAAGATAGAAAAGCAAGTGTGCAAACAAATAAAAATAATAAACATTTTTTCATAATTAATAATTTATTGGTTAATAATAAACTAAAGGTAGAAAAAATAATTCAAATAATGACAAATATGTCATTACAAATCATTTAAACTTTTTTGAAATTGTAAGTTAATGACAAAGTCAAAAAACAATCTATTAAGTGTTGCTATTGCTAAAAAGATAAAATCTTTACGGCAAAAAAATAGCGTTACACAAGAGGTTTTTTATTTTGACACTGGTATTCATTTAGGAAGGATTGAGCAAGGTAAATCAAATATTACCTTGAATACTTTAGACATTATTTGTAATTATTTCGAAATTCCTCTAAAAGAATTCTTTTCAGATTTAGATTATTAAATATTCCATATTTCTAAATCGTTATAATAACTTTGCTTCTAATATGTTATAACTACTAGTATGAAGTTTACAGTTACTCTTTTTATTTTTTTCTACGTAATTGTTGCGTTCTCACAAGAGCGTAATTCTAATTTTAGGCAAAAAACTGTAGCTAAGACAGGTGTAATTATAATTGATAGCGTAAGTATTAATCCTAACAGTTTTTCTTTAAAACTAAAAGACTCTACCATTATTGACACTAGTTACTACTCTGTAGATTTCTCTAAAGCCATTTTAAGCTTTAAAAAACCTATTGATACAGATTCTTTAATTATAAATTATCTTAAATATCCAGAATACCTTACTAAAACGTACCAACAATTTGATGATGCTATAATTGTAGAAAACAACGATAAAGCAAATAAACTTTACAGAATAAAACAGCCAAATACTAACGATACATTTTCTCCTTTTGATGGGTTGACAACTAGCGGAAGTATTTCTAGAGGTGTTACTATTGGTAATAACCAAAACTCGGTTTTAAATAGCGAATTAGACCTCCAAATTACTGGAAATCTTAATGATAAGGTATCGCTTCGTGCTTCTATTCAAGATGCTAACATTCCTTTACAAGAAAGTGGTTTTTCTCAACGGTTAGATGAATTCGATCAGGTTTTTGTGGAGATTTTTAGTGACAGATGGAATATAAGAGCAGGAGATGTAGATTTAGAAAATAACGATTCTTATTTCTCTGAGTTTTCTAAACGTGTGCAAGGCCTATCGTTAAAAGCAAGATTAGGTGACGATAGTGCGCAAACAAACCTCTTTGCTTCCGGTGCTTTAGTTCGTGGACAGTTTACTACTAGCAAATTTACGGCTCAAGAAGGAAACCAAGGGCCTTATAAATTACAAGGGCAAAATGGTGAATTATTTGTGCTTATTGTATCTGGAAGTGAAACCGTTTACGTTAATGGCACTGTTGTAGAAAGAGGTGAAAATGAAGATTATATTATAGACTACAACGCTGGAGAAATTATCTTTAATTCTACATTTCCAATAAATAGTGAAATGCGAATTACCGTAGATTACCAGTTTAGCGATAGAAATTATTCTAGAATAGTCGCTTATGCAGGTGGAAATCACCAGACTGAAAAATTTAAAATTGGTGTTTCTGTTTATTCTGAAAACGATGCTAAAAATAATCCATTACAACAAAATTTATCTACAGACCAAGTAGGTATTTTAAGTGAAGCAGGAGACGATAGAACGCAAATGGTTGCACCTTCTAGCATGGAAGAAGTTTTTAATAACAACCGCATTCTCTATAAAAAAGAGATTATAAATGGTATAGAAGCCTTTGAGTTTTCTAACAATCCAGACGATACTTTATTTAATGTTAGGTTTACAAATGTTGGCGACAACCAAGGAAATTATATAATAAGTAGCATTAATGCCATTAATACTATTTACGAATATGTAATACCTATTTTAGGTGCGCCACAAGGAAATTTTGAACCTATTGTACAATTAGTAGCGCCTGTAAAATTACAGATAGCTATTGTTAATGGTAGTTATACACCTTCAGAAAAAACAGCTATTAACTTTGAATTTGCTGGAAGTAAAAACGATTTAAACTTATTTTCGAGCTTAGATGACAGTGATAACGACGGCTTTGCTGCAAAACTAAATGTAAATCAATCTATTATTAAACAAGATAGTTTGTGGAATTTAGATGCTTTTGTAGATACCGATTTTATACAGCAAGACTTTAGAAATATTCAAGGTTTATACAATCCAGAGTTTAATCGCGATTGGAATATAAATACAACAGCTACTAATGGTCTAAATTCTAATTTTGGAGATCAGGTTTTATTTACAGCAGGTACAAGAGCGTTTCATAATAAAAAAGGAAGTGCTAATTATTTGTTTGAACATCTTGGATTCTCGAATAATTTTAGTGGTAATAAACATACTGTAAATGCTAAACTATTTTTAAATGAAAAACTAGCACTTACAACAAATACCAGTTTTTTAAATAGTAATGCTACCGAAGCTAGATCTACATTCCTTCGTACTTATAACCAAGCGCGTTACAGCTTTAAAAAGAGTTGGGTTGGCGGAAGATTATCTGCTGAGGATAACGAGCAAAAAGAGGTTTTAACAGGTAGTTTTACAGATTTAAGTCAGCGTTTTAAAGCCTACGAAGTTTTTACAGGTGTTGGAGATAGTACAGGCGTTTTTGCAGAAATTGGTTATAAATATAGAGTAAACGATAGTTTACGTAATAACGAGTTACAGCGTGTAAACACATCTAACAACTATTATTTAAACTCACGGCTTATAAAAAACGAACGTACAAACCTGTCTTTATTTGCAAATTATAGAACTTTAAAAAATACAGATGAAACCATAGAAGACGAGCAGTCTATTAACTCTAGATTGTTATATAGTCAGCAATTTTTTAAAAATATAGTAAATTGGAATACTGTTTTCGAGACTAATTCTGGAACACTACCTCAACAAGACTTTACTTATGTAGAAGTAGAACCTGGTCAAGGTGCTTACACTTGGAACGACTATAACGAAAACGGAATACAAGAATTAGAAGAATTTGAAATTGCACAATTTCAAGATCAAGGACAATACATTCGTGTATTGCTACCTAATCAAGTTTTTATAAAAACGCATCAAAATAGATTAAGTCAAGCCTTAACTTTAAACCCAGGAAACTGGATTAACTCAGAAAATAAAAGCAAAAAATTCTGGTCGCATTTTTATAACCAAACTAGTTATTTAATAGACCGAAAAATTAAACGTGAAGGGAATGCTTTTAATATAAATCCGTTTGAGAGCGATGAAGACAACCAATTGGGTTTACAACTAAATTTAAGAAATGTATTGTTTTACAATCGTGGTAAACAACGTTACACCACTTCTTACACCTACTTAAATAACAAATCTCGAAATGTTTTAAGTGTTGGTTTTATTGCTAATAATTTACTTAGTCATCAGCTAAATTTCAACCATAAATTTGCCACAAATTGGCTTATAAACTTTCTTACAGGTTTCGATAAGAATGAAAGTGAAAGCGAAAATTTTGTAACCAAAAATTTTAAAATAGATGAAGAACGCTTCAACCCAAAAATATCTTATTTATTAAACGATAATGTACGCTTTGACGTTTTTTATCAATACACAAATAAAGCCAATACTATTGGAGATTTAGAAACCTTAAACCAGCAAAAATATGGCTTCTCGTTTGCTGTTACCAAAAATGTAAAATCTGCTATTTCTGGAGAATTAAATATCTTTTCTAACACTTTCGAAGGTAATGCCAACTCTCCTGTTGGCTATCAAATACTTGAAGGCTTACAACCTGGAAAAAACCTTACATGGAGCCTTTTAGCACAGCAAAAAATCACTAAATTTTTAGATTTGAATCTTACTTATTTTGGGAGAAATACAGAAACTAGTAAGACTATTCATACTGGGAATGTGCAATTGAAGGCTTATTTTTAGTAAGTGAAAACAAAAAAGCTCTCGAATATTTAATATTCGAGAGCTTAATTTATGAGGTTTCTTTTTCTACTAAAGCTTATTCAGCATATAGCAGGAACTAGATTATTTCATTTTCATTAGCCATGTTTTTACATCTACTTCTTTTTTAATGATGTCTCTTAAATCTTCAATTTTAACACGAGATTGTTCCATTGTATCTCTATGGCGTAATGTTACTGTGTTATCTTTTAATGTTTCGTGATCTACAGTAATACAAAATGGTGTTCCGTTAGCATCTTGCCTTCTGTAACGTTTTCCAACAGTGTCCTTTTCTTCGTAAAGCACGTTAAAATCCCATTTTAAATCTTCTATAATTTGTTTAGCTACTTCTGGTAAACCGTCCTTTTTTAATAGAGGAAAAACTGCTACTTTTACAGGCGCTAAAACTGCAGGTAATTTAAGTACTGTTCTTGTTTTACCATCTCCAAGTTCTTCTTCTTCTAAGGCATTAGAAAATATGGCTAAAAACATACGGTCTAAACCAATAGATGTTTCTAAAACATAAGGCGTGTAACTTGCATTCTCTTCATGGTCGAAATACTGTATTTTTTTACCAGAGAATTCTTCGTGTTGTTTTAAATCGAAATCTGTACGCGAGTGTATGCCTTCCAATTCTTTAAAACCAAAAGGGAATTTAAACTCAATATCTGTGGCAGCATCTGCATAATGTGCTAATTTCTCATGGTCATGAAAACGGTAATTATCTGTTCCCATTCCTAAAGAAAGGTGCCATTTCATTCTGGTTTCTTTCCAGTGCTCAAACCATTTTTTTTGTGTTCCTGGCTTAATAAAAAATTGCATTTCCATTTGCTCGAACTCACGCATTCTAAAAATAAATTGTCTTGCAACAATTTCATTTCTAAACGCTTTTCCTGTTTGGGCAATACCAAAAGGAATTTTCATTCTACCTGTTTTTTGTACATTTAAAAAGTTTACAAAAATACCTTGAGCTGTTTCTGGTCTTAAATATAAATCCATCGCAGATTCTGCGCTTGCACCTAATTTGGTACCAAACATAAGGTTAAACTGCTTAACGTCTGTCCAATTTCGGCTTCCTGCAACAGGACAAGCTATTTCTAACTCTTCAATTAGTACTTTTACGTCTGTTAGGTCTTCAGCTTCAAGAGATTTTCCTAGTCTTTTTAGAATGGTATCTATTTTTTCTTGATACCCTAAAACTCTTCCGTTGGTAGTTATAAATTCATCTTTATTAAAAGTATCACCAAAGCGCTTTGCAGCTTTTTTAACTTCTTTATCAATTTTAGCTTCAATTTTAAGACAATAATCTTCAACTAAAACATCTGCACGATAGCGTTTTTTAGAATCTTTATTATCTATTAATGGATCGCTAAAGGCATCTACGTGTCCAGAAGCTTTCCAAGTTGTTGGATGCATAAATATTGCCGTATCGATACCAACAATATTATCATGCATTTGCACCATGGCTTTCCACCAATAGTCGCGAATGTTTTTCTTTAATTCTGCTCCGTTTTGTGCGTAATCGTAAACTGCACTAAGTCCATCGTAAATTTCACTACTCTGGAATACGTAACCATACTCTTTTGCATGAGAGATTACTTTTTTAAATTGATCGTCTTGATTTGCCATAACTACAAAAATATAAAACCGTTCCAAATTTGGAACG
>NZ_JALZVX010000120.1 GCF_023299985.1 Lacinutrix sp.
AACTGGAGCTATTTTACGTAAAGTTGTAGAAATAGAACAACAAGGAGGAGATTTGTTTTTTGGTGAAAAAAGCTTTGAAGTTGAAGATTTATTAAGAACGACTCGTGACGGCAAAGGTTATATAAATATTATTCGTTTAACAGACGTTCAAGACAAGCCAAAATTATTTTCTACATTTATGTTGAGTTTATTAGCCGAAATTTATGAAACTTTACCTGAGCAAGGCGACTCTGGAAAACCTGAATTAATTATGTTTATAGACGAAGCGCATTTAATTTTTAACGAAGCGTCAAAAGCATTATTAAGTCAGATTGAAAGCATTGTTAAACTTATTAGAAGTAAAGGCGTTGGCTTATACTTTGTAACCCAAAACCCAACTGATGTACCAGAAGGTGTATTAAGTCAATTAGGTTTAAAAATTCAACACGCATTGCGTGCTTTTACTGCTAAAGATAGAAAAGCAATTAAACTTGCTGCACAAAATTATCCAGATACTGATTATTATGATACTGCAGAAATATTAACCTCTTTAGGAACTGGAGAAGCTCTAGTTTCTGCTTTAGATGAAAAAGGGCGTCCAACGCCTTTAGCTGCAACCATGATGCGTGCACCAATGAGTCGTATGGATATTTTAACTAAAAATGAACTACAAAGCTTACTTAACGATTCTAAATTAGTTTTAAAATACAATGAAGAAATTGATAGAGAAAGCGCCTACGAGATACTTAACAAAAGAATAGACAAAGCAGAAAAAGCAAAAATTAAAGCTGATGCTAAAGAAGAAAAAGAAGCTGATACAGCTAAAGCTAAAAAAGCAAAAAGCAGAACAAGCACAAGAAGACGTAGTACTGCACAAAACCCAATAATAAAAGTATTAACAAGTGCTACTTTTATTAGGAGTGTGTTTGGTATTTTAAAGAAGGTACTTTAAAAGAGTATTCAATTGGCAGTCGCTGTTTTCAGTGCTTATTCGATTTCTGCTTACTCGAATATTAAATAGTGTAACACTGGACGCAGTCGAAATCTTTATAAAATAAAATAATATTTCCTTTTTATTTAAAGCTAGTTCAGTATTAATTTGGGAATTAAAAATTAAAATAAGCCTCTCGCTTTCTCGAGAAAAAAATATGAAAAAAACAATTTTTGCCCTACTAACCATTTCAATAGTAATAGCCTCTTGTAAAAAAGAAGTAGATCCATTTTCAATTTCTAAACAAAATATTGGATTACTAACAGACTCTACTCAAGTTAAGGATATTAAAACAATCTATGCTAAAGATTCTATTGTTAAAAAAATAGCTGGAGATGAATTTTTAGGTAGTATTAACGATATAGAAATTTACGAAAAAGGTGGCAAACATTTATTATCACTTTCACCAAAAGAAGCATTAGATTCTACTACAACTATTGGTAATATTAAAATTTATGATACACGCTATAAAACAAAAACTGGCATTAACACATTAAGTACATTTGGAGACATTAAAACAAACCACAAAATATCTAATATAGAAAACACTTTAAGAAATGTTGTGATTTTTGTAAACGAAAACAACACGTTTTTCACCATAAGTAAAGATGAATTACCTAGCGAATTACGTTTTGATATGTCTAAAAAAATTGAAGCTACAAATATTCCAGACACTGCCAAGATTAAGTATTTTATGGTTGGATGGTAGAGTTTAGTAGGCAGTAAACAGTTTGCAGTTGTTTACTCAATTAATATAGATTATAGCAGACAGTAGAATCGCTGTATATGGCTTAATCTAATAATATAAATAAATGAAAAAATATAAAATCCAAAACAGCCCTTTTGTTGTCCCAACAACCGATGGCAAACTAATAGAAGAACATTTTGGGCAAGCCACAGATGGTAACAAAGACATTAGCATTGCACACATGATTGCGCCTGCTGGTTGGAGCGAACCTTTTCAAACACCAGAATTCGACGAATACACTTATATAATAAAAGGCAAAAAACAGTTTATTATTGAAGGAGAAGAAATAATCTTAGAAGCTGGACAATCTATAAAAATTAAAAAAAATACGCGAGTACAATACTCAAATCCGTTTACTATAGCTTGTGAATATATTGCCATTTGTACGCCTGCTTTTTCTATGGATAAAGTAAATAGAGAAGCATAGAATGGCAAACTTAATTATAAAAACAATTGGAAACTGTTTAAATGTATTGAGTTATTTATCTCCTAAATATGCTTCAAAAAAAGCACTTGACTTATTTTCAACACCACAAAAAGGTCGTATTTTAGAAAATCAGAAAACATTTTTAGATTCGGCTAAAATACTTCAACTTAAATATAAAGACCTCAACATTGCAACCTACCAATGGAAAGGTAATGATAAAACTATTTTGCTAGCTCATGGATGGGAAAGCAACACACACCGTTGGGAGGTTTTAATAAACAAACTAAAAGCATTAGACTTTAATATTGTAGCACTTGACGCTCCTGCACATGGTGCTTCTAGCGGAAAAAAATTTAATGCCGTTTTATATTCCGAATGTATTAAGGTTACGGCAGAACATTATAAACCACAAATTATAATAGGACACTCTGTTGGTGGAATGGCAACAGGATTCTACCAAAACACGTATCAAAATAAAGATTTAGAAAAACTTATTTTACTTGGAGCACCTTCTGAATTTACTGGAGTTTTTAAACGCTATGTAGATATGATGGGTTATAACAAGCACATAGAAAATGGTTTAAACAGTTTAGTTTTAAAACGTTTTAATAAACTACCATCTCATTTTTCTTTAGCAACTTTTGTAAAAATGATAGATACTAAAACACTTATTATCCATGACGTTGAAGATAAAATAATTCCGTATAATGATGCTGAAATGATTATTAAAAACCATAAAAATGCAACTTTTATTCCAACTAAAGGTTATGGACATGGTTTACGAAACGACACTGTTAACAAACATATTATAGATTTCATTGCTAGTTAAATTGTAACTTTACACCATGAAAGAAAAACTAACAAGACTTAATAAATACCTAAGCGAAGCTGGTTATTGCTCACGTAGAGAAGCAGATAGGTTAATAGACGCTGGACGTGTTACCATTAATGGAACTAATCCCGAATTAGGCACTAAAGTTAGTGAAAACGATGTGGTTGAAGTTGATGGCAAATCCATAACAGAACGCAAAACCGATTTTGTATATCTAGCCTTTAATAAACCTGTTGGCATTGTATGCACAACAGATACTCGTGTAGAGAAGGATAATATTATAGATTTTATTAAATACCCAAAACGTATTTTTCCTATTGGTAGATTAGATAAACCTAGTGAAGGTTTAATTTTCATGACAGACGATGGAGATATTGTAAACAAGATTCTTCGCGCTAGCAATAACCACGACAAAGAATACCTTGTTACTGTAGACAAACCAATATCGCAAACCTTTATTAAACGTATGGCTGGAGGTATTTATCTTGAAGACTTAGATAAAACAACTAAAAAATGTACAGTTCGAAAAATAGACTCACATACCTTTACAATTATTTTAACTCAAGGTTTAAATAGACAAATTCGACGCATGTGCGAATACCTTACTTACGAAGTTATGTCTCTAAAACGCACACGTATTATGAATATAAAACTGGACGTTCCTGTTGGAGAGTATCGCGAGTTTACTACTGAAGAATTAAAAACTCTAAATATGCTTTTAGCAGATTCTGATAAGCATTACAAACAGAAGAATGAAGTAAAAGACGTTGTAGAAAAAGATGTTACTGAGTCTAGAAAAATTCACTCTATTAATAGAAGAAAAGATAAACCTGTACAAGACTAACTTATGCAAAAAATACCACCTTTTCATATAGCCATTCCTGTTCATAATTTAGAAGCATGTCGCGCTTTTTATCGCGATGTTTTAAACTGCGAAGAAGGCAGAAGCAGTGACCATTGGGTTGACTTTAATTTTTTTGGACACCAATTGGTTATTCATTTTAAAGAACAATCTAAAGAAATAGACAGTACTAATTCTGTAGATGGGAAACAGGTACCAATTCCACATTATGGTGTTGTTTTACCTTGGGATGCTTTTAGCGCTTTCGCGGAAGATTTAAAGCAGAAAAGCATTCAATTTATTATAGAACCTTATATTCGTTTTGAAGGTTTAGTTGGAGAACAAGCCACTATGTTTTTTAAAGATCCTTCTGGAAATGCTTTAGAATTTAAAGCATTTAAAGACATGAGTCAATTGTTTGCTAAATAGTCTTCTTTTTAAATTTTTTGGCAATAAAAAATGGCAAATAAATAATTAAAAAATAAGGAATCAAAAGTACCTCAACTACTATTATATACATTGGCCAATCGCCTAAATAATCTAATAATGAAATAGAAGTTGACTTCTGTTTCAAATACGAATAGTTAGAATCTAGCAGGTAATTTATTACAAAAACCACAATCATATAAAGTTGTATGACAAAAAATGATTTGAATACACTTTTCCAAGTTGGTCTCATTTTTAGAACAAAAATGGCATAAAAATAATGATTAGTAGTCCTAAATGCGCAATCCAATATCTAAAATAATCGAAACTAGGAAAACCAATTGAAATATCTGGAGTAATTACCGCTTGACTAGTTCCTGCAATAATCCAAAACAATAAAATTTCGAATAGCCAATACTTTCTTGAAGATGTAAAATGAAGACAAAAAGCGCCATAAAACTACATGGAAACAGTGGCAAATCTGTAACCAAATTATAATTTCCTTTTAAAATAAGATTAATATGGAATGCCAAAACTAATAGAGAAACTAAAAACCCTAAAGTTTTAAGTACTCTTTCTTTGTGTTTTTTATTATGCCTACGTTTTGAAAACTGAATTAAGAGAATAATAAAAACAATCGAAGCACCTATTGGTACTATATGCTTAAGGCTTCCAACATTTACTGAGCTTATTAAGAGTGTTTTACAAAATATCACATTGCAATTGCAATATACAAATTGCTATTATTACTGTGCTCTGTGACGTTCTCTTGCTAATAAAGTGTTTTTAAGTAACATAGCAATTGTCATTGGTCCAACTCCACCAGGAACTGGCGTAATAAAGCTAGCTTTTTTACTCACGTTTTCAAAATCTACATCTCCTGTAATTACGTATCCTTTTGGATGTGTTTCGTCTGGAACACGAGTAATACCTACATCTATAATAACAGCATCATCTTTTACCATTTCTGCTTTTAAGAAATTAGGAACTCCTAATGCCGAAATAATAATATCTGCCTGAGATGTAATCTGGGTAATATTTTTAGTGTGACTGTGCGTTAATGTTACAGTAGAGTTACCTGGAAACCCTTTTCTTCCCATTAAAATACTCATTGGTCTTCCAACAATATGAGAACGACCAATTACTACAGTATGCTTTCCTTTAGAATCTACATTATAACGATCTAAAAGTTCTAAAATACCAAATGGTGTTGCTGGAATAAAGGTTGACATGTCTAATGCCATTTTTCCAAAATTCATTGGATGAAAACCATCTACATCTTTATCTGGATTTACAGCCATTAATACTTTTTGAGTATCTATTTGCTCTGGTAATGGTAATTGAATAATGAAGCCATCTATGTCACTATTTTCATTAAGCTCTTCTATCTTATCTAATAACTCTACTTCACTTGTTGTGTTAGACAAACGTACCATTGTAGATTCGAAACCAACGCGCTCGCAAGCACGCACCTTACTACCAACATAAGTTAAACTCGCTCCATCGTTTCCTACAATTACAGCTGCTAAATGCGGCACTTTCTCGTTGTTTGCTTTCATTTTATCAACTTCAGCTTTGATTTCGTTTTTGATGTCGTTACTTACTTTTTTACCGTCTAAGATTGTCATGGGTTATTAGTTTTCAGTCGCAGTCACAGTTTTAAGTTGCTTACTCTGCTATTTTAGTATTCAGTCGCAATTTTCAGTTGCTTATTCTTCTTTTCTAATTTTCAGACGCAGTGGCAGTTTTCAGTTGCAGTCACAGTTTTTAGTTGCTTACTCTGCTGGTTTAGTTTATTACTGGTGTGCCGACGACTATTATTCGTAATTAAAACCTATTCAGTTTTAACTCCAAATTTACCTGAATTATTAATCATATAATTTATTAATTTACCAACTTCAATTCCTTGATTTGATAAATCTAAATGTTGTTCTTTTGAAATATAACTACATGCTAAAGCAAAATCCAACAATGTATTAGTTTCAGAATTCTCTCCATCAGAGTCTGTTAGTTTACTAATAAAATATTTTGGATATCTTCGCTTTCTATATGCTTCAGAAATATTTGCATTTACAGAACGTGAACTTCTTCTTATTTGATCTGTAAGTGAATACACCTCTTCTTTTGGAAAAGACTTAGAGATTTCAAAAATTTGCATAGCCAAGTCTAATGCTTTTTGATAGGCTAATAATTTTTTGAAATCCATATTTAATTTTTATAATTTTATTTAGAAATTAATTCTGTTCTAGTAAAACTAAAAATTACCACAGAGACTGAATACTATTTCATATTCTTCATTGCATTCATCATTGCTTTACCTTTTCCGCCTTGCATCATCTTCATCATTTTGCTCATCTGGTCGAATTGCTTAAGTAATTGATTTACTTGTGTTACAGATGTTCCAGAACCTTTTCCTATTCGTTTTTTACGACTTGCGTTTATTACTGATGGGTTTGTTCTTTCTTGAACTGTCATAGAATGAATAATAGCTTCGATGTGTTTAAAAGCATCATCGTCTATGTCTACATCTTTCATCATTTTTCCTGCACCAGGAATCATGCCTACAAGATCCTTCATATTACCCATTTTTTTAATTTGCTGAATCTGCTTTAAGAAATCATCAAACCCGAATTGGTTTTTGGCTATTTTCTTTTGTAATTTTCTTGCCTCTACTTCATCAAATTGTTCTTGGGCTCTTTCTACTAAAGACACAACATCTCCCATTCCAAGAATACGGTCTGCCATACGAGAAGGATAGAAAATGTCTATCGCTTCCATTTTTTCACCTGTACCAATAAACTTAATTGGCTTGTTTACTACAGATTTAATAGAAATCGCTGCTCCACCACGTGTATCACCATCTAATTTGGTAAGGATAACACCATCAAAATTTAAGACATCATTAAAGGCTTTTGCTGTATTTACAGCATCTTGACCTGTCATAGAATCCACAACAAACAATGTTTCTTGTGGTTGGATTGCTTTGTGGATGTTCGATATTTCGGTCATCATGGCTTCATCAACCGCTAAACGACCTGCTGTATCAATAATAACTACATTATGTCCGTTTTCTTTTGCATGAGCAATACCTGCTTGCGCAATAGCAACAGGATCTGTATTACCTTTATCACTATAAACATCTACTTTTATTTGATCTCCTACAACGTGTAATTGATCTACGGCTGCTGGTCTGTATACATCACAAGCAACTAATAAAGGTTTCTTTGTTTTTTTATTTTTTAAGAAGTTTGCTAATTTACCAGAAAAAGTAGTTTTACCAGAACCTTGTAAACCAGACATTAAAATTACGGTTGGTGTGCCAGACAAGTTTATACCTGCTGCATCGCCTCCCATTAACTCGGTTAATTCGTCTTTAACGATTTTAACCATTAATTGTCCTGGCTGTAATGTTGTTAAAACGTCAGATCCTAGTGCTTTTTCTTTTACTCTGTTAGTAAAATCTTTAGCTATTTTAAAGTTAACATCGGCATCTAAAAGTGCACGACGTACTTCTTTTAAAGTCTCGGCAACATTAACCTCTGTAATGCTTCCATGACCTTTTAGTACGTGTAGCGCTTTATCTAACTTTTCACTTAAATTATTAAACATATTTTTTAGTATTCAGTAATCAGTTTGCGGTAAACAGTCTGACTAGTTCTTAAGATTCGCAAATTTAAGAATTTGAAGTGTATTAAAGAAGTGAAGTGGATAAATAATTATGCAAAAAAAGGTTACTAAAATTAGCAACCTTTCAAATTAATAAACCAATTAAAAAGTAATTATGACGTTACTTTAAATTTTACCAAAACCTACACATTAAAAGTTATTGTGTTTTATTTTGGTTACTATATTATACTATTAAAACAATTTACTTTAAAAAAAACCTACTATATAAATTTGTTTTTTTTATTTTTAGAAGATTTTAAAAACCACTATGGCAAAAAACTTACATGATAATATTTGTGATGAAATACGTTTTAATGCTTTATTTAAAAAGCATGCCAAAGACTTAAGTGATTTTCTATACTATAAGTTTGGAGACCACTTAAACCCAAAAGATAAAACGCAAGATGCTTTTATAAAATTGTGGGAAAACTGTAAAAAAGTAACTCCAGAAAAAGCTAAGAGTTATCTTTTTACAATAGCAAACAACTTAATGTTAAATGAAGCTAAACACCATAAGGTTGTTTTAAAACACCATCAAACAAAACCACAACACTATACTAATGAATCTCCAGAGTTTATATTGGAGGAACAAGAATATAACAAGAGATTGCAAACAGCACTTTCTAATTTAACTGATGCGCAGCGTGTTGCTTTTATGATGAATCGTGTTGAAGGCAAAAGACATAAAGAGATTGCAGAACTTCTAAACATTAGTACGAAAGCAGTAGAAAAACGAATTTATGGAGCTCTAAAAAAGTTACGCAAAGACATTAAAGAGTTATAGTAAATAGTGAAGTTAAAAACTGAAACCAAATTCTTTGAATTCTTTAATTAATAATAAAAGTAGGAGTTTTTAGTAAACAGTTGTTATATACTTGAATAAGACATATGAAACAAGAAGATTTAATAAAGAAATGGTTAGATAACAACCTGAATTCTCAGGAGCTTGAAGCTTTTAAACAGCTTGAAGACTTTAGTGAATTAACAAGGCTGGATGCTGCTTTGCAGAAATTTAAACCACAGAATTATGAATCTGATAGTGAATTAGAAAAATTAAAACTTGCCCTAAAAACCAGAACTAAAAAACAAACCAATTGGCTAAAACCGTTCTTACGTGTAGCGGCTATTTTAGCTATTTGTTTTGGTTCTTATTATTACACTACTACTTTAGATACAAACATTGCTACAGAAATTGCGCAAAAAGAAACTATAGTACTGCCTGATAATTCTCAAGTAAAATTGAATGCAAAATCCACTTTAGTTTTTAATAAGAGTAACTGGAAAGATAGCAGAGATTTAGACTTAAATGGCGAAGCTTATTTTAAGGTTGCCAAAGGTGCAAAGTTTACAGTACATACTAGTGTTGGTGATATTTCGGTTTTAGGCACAGAGTTTAATGTTAAAAATAGAGATAATCTTTTTGAAGTTGTTTGCTATGAAGGTGCTGTAAAAGTTGAATACAAAAAAACAAGTCGTGTTTTAAAACCTGGAGAAAAATTTTTAGTTCTAAATAACAAATACATTGAAAAACCAATAATTAAAGATCCTAGTCCATTTTGGATTAATAATGAATCTGCTTTTAAAAGTATGCCTTACTCTCAAGTAATAGCAGAATTTGAAAGACAATATAATGTTACTTTTAGCGTTAATACTATAGATACAAACCAGTTGTTTACAGGTAGTTTTGCGCATAATAATTTGGATGTTGCGTTACAAGCAATAACAGACCCAATTAGCTTAGTCTATACTATAAACAACAATAAGATATCGCTAAAGCGTGAGTAAAAACATTACGTTCACTCTCTTAATTATCCTATTTTTTTTTAGTTTTATTAGTGTGTATTCTCAAACTTTTAAAACTGAAAAACTTCCACTTACAACAGTTTTAAAAGCTTTAGAAAAACGTTTTGATATCAGGTTTACCTATGCAGACAAAACTTTAGAAGGCGTTGAAATTAACGAACCTTCATCTATTTTATCTTATAATGATGCCATAACTTACTTAAGAACAAACACCAATTTAAGATTTAAAATTATTAACAGCCGTTTTGTCTCTATTGCGCCAAGTAGAAAAGTAACAAAACCTATTCAAGCACTTGAAGAAGTACAACTTATTAAGTACTTAACTACTGGTATTAAAAAAACTAAAACTGGAGAAACTATTATTAATCCAGACGAATTTGGTATTCTTCCTGGCTTAATAGAACCAGATATTTTACAGACTGTTAAAGCTTTACCAGGTGTTTTAAGCGTGGACGAAACAATCTCTAGCCTTAATATTCGTGGTGGAACTCATGACCAAAATTTAATACTTTGGGATGGTATAAAGATGTATCAATCTGGTCATTTTTTTGGTTTAATTTCTGCATTTAATCCTAACTTAATTTCTAATGTTGTTGTTTCTAAAAATGGTACAAGCGCTCTATATGGTGATGGTGTTTCTGGTATTATAGATATGCGTTTAGACACAGATTTAAATAAAAAAAACACTTCTGGCTTAGGTTTAAATTTAATTCAAGCAGATGCATTTACCAAACTAAAACTACAAGGTAATATGGAGTTACAGCTATCTGTAAGACGCTCTATTACAGATATTGTAAACACACCTACGTATCAACAGTATTTCGATCGTATTTTTCAAGATTCGGAAATCGATAATCCTTCAGGAAACAACCAAAACACGAGTTCTAACGAAAGTTTTTATTTTTACGATGTAAGCGCAAAACTACTACATGACCTCTCAACAAAAGATAAATTAAGATTTAGCTTTACTACCATTTTTAATAGACTCGATTTTTTAGAAAACAATACAAATAACACCATCACAACAACTCTAGATAATGGTATAATGCAGCGTAATCTTGCTGCTGGACTTAATTATAGTAGGCAATGGAGTAAGTTTTTAAGCAGCGAGATACAATTAAATATTTCGGATTATAAACTAAATGCCACTAATTTTAATATAGAAAACAACCAATTTTTACAACAAAACAACAACGTTTTAGACCAAGGTATTACGCTTCAACTTAAATTAGATTTTAACGACCGTTTGCGTTGGGTTAATGGCTACCAATACGCTAATGTAAACATTACCAATCTAGAAGAGATTAATAATATTGAGCTTACAAGTGACAATACTGTAGAAACACACGCTACTTTTAGTGAGTTTGTTTTTTCGTCTTACGATAATAAAACACATTTAAAAGTTGGTACTAGAAGTAACTTTTACAAACCTTTTAATGTATTATTATTAGAACCACGCTTAAGTGTTAACCATAAATTTTTAAAATATTTTAAGGTTGAGTTTTTAGGCGAATTTAAAAGCCAAGTTACCTCTCAGGTAATTGATAGACAAAACGATTTTTTAGGCATAGAACAACGACGTTGGATTTTATCTAACAATACAACGTTACCAACTATAGAAAGCCAACAAGCTTCTATTGGGTTGCATTACAATAAAAACAAGCTTATTGTAAGTGCTGAAGCATTTATTAAACGTGTTGAAGGGATTACTACAAGAAGCCAAGATTTTCAAAATCAGTTTCAAAATGTAAATGCCATTGGAAACTACGAAACTAAAGGCATCGATTTTTTAATAAATAAGCAATTTAAAACGTTTAGCACATGGTTAAGCTACTCTATAAGCGATAACAACTATTCATTCCCTACTCTAAATAATGGACAAAACTTTACTAATAACATCGCTATTTCTCACGCACTAAATTTTGCAGGTACTTACACGCTAGATAATTTAAAATTAGCACTTGGTTTTAATTGGAACTCTGGAAAACCCACTACAACACCAAATGCACAACAGCCTATATTCGATAATAATATTAACTACAACACTGCTAATAATACTAATTTAGACGATTATTTTAGAACTGATTTATCCGGAACTTATAATTTTAATTTAGCTAAAAAGACCAAGGCAGAATTAGGCTTCTCTATTTGGAATATATTAAATAGAGACAATACTCTTAACACTTATTATATTTTAAACGATGACGATTCTATATCTAAAATTGATGATAAATCGCTTGGTTTTACTCCTAATTTGAGTTTTAGGGTTGTGTTTTAGAGACTTGACTTTGTGAGAATTTTAAGCTAACTTCGTTTAACTTATGATATAAAACATTGAAACGATTTTATATCAGATAATACGTTGCCAGCAATGTTGACAAAACCTTGAACTAAAAATTAAAAATGAGTTTCTACGAACAAAATATAAAAGATTGGATTCAGATACATAAGGAGATATTTCCAGTTGGAATACCTAAACATTGTGAATGGACAAATCTTGATGAAATTATCTCAATCCTAAATATCATAGGTTCAAAAGAACAATCAAACCATATGTTCTATCCGACAGGCGGAGGTTTAGATGTGAAATCAGCTAGTACTTCAACTGAAAGTAATTGCATAGAAATATTTACTGGATTAACAGATATAATTAAGCCAAAGAAATTGATTTTTGAATCATTCGAAAATCCTATCTGGAATTATTTTAGAATAGAAACATCTGAACTTAATTCATCTGGAGTTTATAAAGATTATGATTATCCAAGCGAGGAGGTAACTGAACTGTCTGAAGGAAATTACATTTCACGGTCATATTGGGACGAAGGCGAATATAACGGAGAAAAACTTCCCGAAACGGCTAGAGTATTAACAAGACATCTAAAAGGCGATTTTGTAATATTTGCTAAATCATCATATTACAATAGACATTCTAGTACTTATGATGCTAGGCATAATAAAATAAGTAGTGATGAATTTAGAATTTACATTGAAAAAGTAATTAGCGATGGCTGGCAAGATAGGTAGATATATTCCAGACCATATTTACAGAGCACTATTAGCTCGTTCTGGAAATAAATGTGCATTTACTGGTTGCACAACACCGCTTGTGAATACCAAGAATATTTATCAAGCTCAACTCTGTCATATCGAATCTGTTTCACATAAAAAACAAAGATATAATCCTAAACTTTCGAAAGAAGAATTGAATGGTTATAATAATTTAATGTTTATGTGTTTAAAACATCATACTGAAACAAATGATGAAATCATTTTTCCTACAGATGTTTTACGAAAAATGAAATATGACCACGAATCAAAATACGTTGAGTCACCATATCACTTTGACATATCTCATCTTTTCATAATTCAAAAAGAATCAGAAGATTATTGGTTAGAAGTTGAAAAAGCGAATAATGATGAACATATATTTCCAGAATTGAGAATGGAAATAAAAACAAATTCAGAATATGAAGAATTAAATATTGACATAACAAATACAGTTAATTCATTAGAAGAACTTATTGATATGATTGATGAGAAAGATAAAAATAATAACTGGGAAATCTTTAATCTAGGATTTCCAAATCATATCAACAAAGTTAAAATTCTTTTAGACCAAATGAGAATTAAATATTTTGAAGCTTATATTAAATCTAACCCATCAGATATGGAATCTAAAAACAAACTTGAAATGTTGCGGAAAGAGTTTTTAGAAACAGCTAGAAACATTGGGCATATAGATTAAGTGTAAAACACAGCTGGCAACAAAGTGTGTAAAACATAGATAGTAAGTGCTAACTCGGAAAGGTTTGCGCTTATTTACAAAGACCGCCAAATTTTTAGATTTGGCTTTTAGAATTGACAAGTTAAAAACAAAATATAGGTACTATCTCATAAACTGTGTAAGTTTCAAAAAACTCAGGATTGAATTCAATCCTGAGTTTTTTTATTTTATTAACTTTAAATTTTACACACTTATGAAAC
>NZ_JALZVX010000121.1 GCF_023299985.1 Lacinutrix sp.
ATTACATTTATCTTTAGACTATAAAACACCAAATATGGTATATCAATTATCAGCCTAAAAATCAATTTTAACCTGTAGCCATATTTCAGGACAAGACAACTCAAAAATCCCAAAACTAAAATTTAGTTTTGGGATTTAATATTTTGTATAAATAGTATTACATACGCTCAGGAACTGCAATACCCAATAACTTAAATGCATTTTTAATAGTATTACCAACAGACTTGGATAATTGCACTCTAAAGGCTATTGAGTTTTCATCGTCGTTACCCATTACAATTGGCAAGTTTTGAAAAAATGAATTATAGTCTTTTACCAAATCGTAAGTATAATTAGCAATTAATGCAGGACTGTGGTTATCTGCTGCATTTTGAATAACTTCAGGAAACAACTGTAATTGTTTTAATAATGTTTTTTCTTTTTCGTGAAGCACTATAGAGTTATCTACTGCATTTAAAGAAACATTAGAACTCTTTTCTGCTTTGCGCAGTATAGATTGTATTCTAGCGTAAGTATATTGTATAAATGGTCCTGTATTACCTTGAAAATCTATAGACTCTTTAGGATCGAAAAGAATACGTTTTTTAGGATCTACTTTTAATATATAATATTTTAATGCACCTAAACCAATAGTTTTATAAAGTTCGCTCTTTTCTTGGTCGTTATAAACATCAAGCTTTCCTAACTCTTCAGATATTTCTTGTGCTGTAGTTGTCATGTCTGCAATTAAATCGTCTGCATCAACAACAGTACCTTCTCTACTTTTCATTTTTCCGCTAGGTAAATCTACCATTCCATAACTTAAATGAAATAGGTTTTTTGCCCAATCGAATCCTAATTTTTTCAGTATTAAAAATAACACTTGAAAATGGTAATCTTGCTCGTTTCCTACTGTATAAACCATACCTCCAACATCTGGAAAATCTTTTATACGTTGTATTGCTGTGCCAATATCTTGAGTCATGTAAACTGCTGTACCATCGCTACGAAGCACTATTTTTTCGTCTAAACCATCATCGGTTAAATCGCACCAAACAGAACCGTCTTCTTTTTTAAAGAAAACACCAGTTTTTAAACCTTCGTCTACAAACTCTTTTCCTAATAAATAGGTTTCACTTTCATAATATAGGGTATCGAAATCAACACCAAGATTTTTATAAGTAACATCAAAACCAGCATAAACCCATTGGTTCATGGTTTTCCAAAGTGCTACTACTTCTTTATCTCCTGCTTCCCATTTTTGAAGCATTTGTTGAGCTTCAATTAAAATAGGTGCTTGTTTTTTTGCTTCGTCTTCTGTTTTACCTTCTGCTATTAATACTGCAATTTCTTTTTTGTATTCTTGGTCGAATTTAACATAGTAGTTACCAACTAATTTATCACCTTTTAAACCTGTAGATTCTGGAGTTTCACTATTACCATAACGCTGCCAAGCCAACATACTTTTACAAATATGAATACCACGATCGTTAATTATCTGTGTCTTATAAACTTTTTTACCAGATGCTTTAACAATTTCTGCAACACTATAACCCAAAAGATTATTACGTATATGTCCTAAGTGCAAAGGTTTATTAGTGTTTGGCGAAGAATATTCTACCATTACAGAATTCTCTTCAGGTTTTGGCGTCTTTAAACCAAATTGGTCTTCCGCTTTTACAGAGTTAAAGAAAGTGATGTAATGCGCATCGTTTATTTCAACATTTAAAAAACCTTTTACAACATTAAAAGCTTTAACTTCTTCAACATTCTCTACTAAAAACGCACCAATAGCTTCACCTATTTGCACTGGATTTCCTTTTACAACGCGTAACATTGGAAACACAACTATTGTAATATCTCCAGCAAACTCTTTGCGTGTAGCTTGAAATTCTACAGTTTCTAAATTGGCTTTATAGACTGTGTTAAAAGCTTGTTTTACTGCTTGCGTTAATGTTAATTGAAGACTCATTTATAGTGCTGATTTTAGAGCGACAAATATAGCATTTATTGCCTTAATTTAATTATTATCTCTTGTTTTATCTATTTTGATTAATACAGAAAGTTAATCTTATTTTTACATCTAAAACTTATAAAATTGTATCTGTTTAATAAGTTTTAGATGGTGAGAAATGACACTATGTATTCCATCAAAAAACCGAATATTTTTGTATTAGTTTTCTTGTTTACCGACAAATAACACTGTAGTAATTTATCATTCTCACTTCATCTAATATATTGACATTAAAACCTATAAATTAGTATAATAGCTAGCTTTTTCTAACTTTTGATATGCTACATACCAATTATAAACTTAAAATATTGAATTAATTTATTTTTATATTTTGTAATAAAAAATCTACAAATTTATAAAAATCTTTAATTTCCTATTGCTCCCTTGCAATAATTATTTATGAAAAGACTGATTGTTCTTTTTTGTTTTCTTATCTCCTTAACTGTTTTTTCGCAAGATGAAGCACTAGAAACATTGCGTATTGAATTAACTTTTCAGAATCCTGATACTACAAAAGTTAAAACATCTTTAAAAATTATAAACATTCTTTACTCTACTGGAGAATACGAAAGCGCCTTAAAATACATCAAAGGAGCAGAGACACTATCTGAAAATTTAAACTACCAAAAAGGCATTGCAGACATTACCTATTATAAAGGATTAATTTATAATAAAAAAGAGGATTATATTAATGCATCAACTCAATTCGATAAAGCAAAAAATCTCTTTTCTACTCTAAAAGATTCACTTTCTATAGCTAAAGTTAAAAACCAGTTAAGCGTAATAGAAATAAAACGTGGTAATTACAAACAAGGCTTAAAATATGCTCATGAAGGCATAGCCGAATTAGAGAAAAGAGAACTTTTTGACGATTTAGCAATTGCTTACAGAAGTTTAGCAAAAGCATACCAAAAAACTGGTGTTGTTGAGAAAGCTATAGATTATAATTTAAAAAGCTTAGAAACTCAAGAACGTATTAATGATGTTAATGGCATAGTTGAAAGTAATATAAATTTAGCACAATTATGCCTTGAAAGAAACGACTATAAAAGAACGATACGCTATTATGAAAATGCACTTAATTACATTGAAAACGACAACCAAGAACTAAAAGCAAATATTTTTCCAGATTTAGGTGGAGCTTATATAAAAACTAAAGACTTAAAAACTGCTGCAGACTATTTAGTTGAAGGTATAAAGCTAAATAGAAAATTAAAGAACGACAATGGAATATTAAAATCTTTAAATAGTCTTGCCGAAATAAATTTAATTAAGAAGAATTATAAAACTGCTGAAAAACAATTACTAGAAGCAGCAAATTTAGGAAGACAAAACGATGATAAGCTTGAGTTATTAAAAAACTATAAGCTAATGAAAACCATAGATTCGACTAAAGGTAATTTTGAAAGCGCCTTTGGTTGGCAAAGAGAATACTACAAAATAAGAACAAGTCTTGATGCTCAAAAACTAAAAGATAATGCGCTTGCTTTTGAAATAGAACATATTAATAATGCTGAAACGGAACCATTACCTATAATTAACGATACTATAATTGTTCCTGTTGACAATATTGAAAGCAAAGAGAAACTAGATCGCTTAAAACTTATTTTCTATGCTGTATTAGCTGCTTTTGCAGTAGTACTAGTATTCTTTGTTTTATTTTATTTAAAACGTAAAAACGGAGCAAAATACACGAAAGAATTAGAAGACAAAAACCAAAAAATAGAGTTGCAAAACGAAGCTATTTTAGAGCAAACAAAACACCTAGAAAGCATTAACAATGTTAAAGACAAGTTGTTTTCTATTGTTTCTCACGATTTAAAAGATTCGTTAACATCTACAAAAGGCTTTATAGATTTACTTAAAGATGGTCAATTATCTCAAGAAGAGTTTCATACCTTATTACCAGAACTAAGTGAAAATGCTAACAACGCATCGCTTTTACTCTTTAACTTATTAAACTGGTCTAAGTCACAAATGCAGTCTTTAGAGCCAAAACCGTCCTTATTTAATGTACAGGAAGTATTTCACGAAAAAATTAAACTAGTAGAGCAAAAAATGCAAATTAAAGGTATTGCATTAATCGATAAAACTCTAAAGGATTTTGTTTATGCAGATAGAAGTATGTTAGAAATTATTATCCAAAACCTATTAGCAAATGCTGTTAAATTTTGTAAAAAAGGAGATACTATAACAATATCTAACAGAATTAGTAATGGTAATGCAGTAATTAACGTAGCAGATTCTGGTGTTGGTATCACTGTAGAAAACCAACATAAATTATTTGGTAGTACTACGTTTAGTACAGTAGGTACAGGAAACGAAAAAGGCACAGGTTTAGGCTTAACAATTTGTAGAGAATTGGTAGAACTAAATCAAGGTCGTATTTGGGTAGATAGCGAACTTAATGTAGGCAGCACCTTTTTTGTAGAACTACCTAAAACTAGAGTTGAAAACCCTGTAAACGCTTGAACTAAGCCTTTGGTAGAAACACCTCAGCCATCATACAGCGTGCGCTCCCACCACCACAAGCCTCAATAGTATCTAAAGAACTAGATAATATCTCACAATGTTTTTCTATTGTATTAATTTGAGATTGAGTTAACGAATTGTAAGCCGCTTGACTCATTATTACATACAACTTATCATCTTTACCTTTTACTTGTAACATGTTACCAGCAAAATTATTGACTTGCGCTTCGGTAATTTTTATTATTTCCTTACCATCCTCTATAAGATTCTTGATAACGTTTTTACGTTCTTTTTTATCATCTATAGTATCCAAACAAATAACTGCAAAGGTTTCTGCCAAACACATCATTACATTTGTATGGTAAATAGCTTCTCGTTTACCATTTACAGTTTGGTTTGCTGTAAAAACAACTGGAGTGTATTCAAAATCTTCGCAAAACTCGATAAACAATGTTTCGTCTGCTCGTGGAGATAATGCACAATAAGCTTTTCTATTAACTCTATCTAAAAGTAAACTTCCTGTACCTTCTAAAAACACATCCTCTTCTTCTGCAGTTGTATAATCTACTATGTTGTTTATTTTAAAACCTTCGTTTTCTAAAACGTTTAAAACATCTTCTCTTCTTTCTTGTCTTCTATTTTCTGCAAACATAGGATACAAACCTACAGTGCCATTCTCATGAAAAGAGATCCAATTGTTTGGAAAAATTGAATCTGGTGTATCAAATTCTTTTGTGTCTTGTACAACAATTACATTTATTCCTACTGCTCTTAATTTATCTACATAAACATCAAATTCTTGCTGCGCTTTTGTGTTTACCGTTTCTGGTAATGTATTATCTAGTACTTTTTGATAATAGTTATTTACAGCTGTTTGCTCGTTCATTCTAAAACCGATTGGACGAATCATTAAAATAGTATTTGTAGTTTGTTGCATTGTGTATTGTGTATTGTTCTGAAATGTAAAAATAGAAAATATTAATCTATCAAAATAGTTAAATTACTTCCACTTAATATTACAACCAATACTTGGCTTTTGGTTTTCTAAAGGTGCTTCATTATTTAAAACTGCATCAATAGCTTTTCTTAGTGCATCACCAGAAACTGGAATGCCGTTTCCAGGTCTAGAGCTATCCAACTGTCCATGATAAGTAGCTTTCAAATCTGCATTAAAAACATAAAAATCTGGAGTACATGCAGCATCATAAGCTTTGGCTACTTCTTGAGTTGCATCAAACAAATAAGGAAAAGGATACTTTAAATTTGTAGCAACCTGCTTCATTAATTCTGGTCTATCTTGTGGGTAATTATTAATATCGTTACTACTAATTGCTACAAAGCCAATACCTTTATTTAAGTAAGTGTTAGCCACTTTAACCAGTTGCATATTTACATGAACTACAAACGGACAATGGTTACATATAAACATAACAACAGTTCCTTTATCTCCTTTAAGATCTTGCAAGTTTATTGTTTTTCCAGTAACAACGTCTTGAAGTGAAAACTCTGGTGCAAGTGTTCCGTTTTCGAAACTATTAGATTCTGTTAGTGCCATGATTATCTGCTTTTAATATTGAATTTAAAACTATACAAAAATTTAACGTTAAACAACAATAAAACCGCATAAAAAACCAAAAAAACAAATTTAACAGCTTTTTTACCTATTAAATGCATATTTATTAGATTATGTGATAAATATTTAGTTAATTAGTAGAGATTAATAGCAACCCTTAAAATATCCCTTAAACATGAAGTATACCCTTATACTCCTATGTCTTTACTGTACGACAATTCTTTCTGCTCAAAACAGCGACAGTAACTCATTGAAAGTCACACGTTACAAACTACATCCAACAGAATTAAATATTCAAAATGATGTTGGAGCTGAAAAAATAAATCTTAAAATTTATTATCTAAAAGAAGGAGATATTAATGCAGATTATGCATTTTTTAAACCTAAGAAAAATGAAATTTTGTTTTTCTACGGAAATGATTCTGCAACCAACACGTCACAAATGTACTTTAAGGTTCACGATAACCTAAAGCATGTTTATAAGCAAAAAGATTTTGATAAGCTTATAAAACTAGTTGAAGTTTTAGAATACAATGTGTTTCACAGTGAAGTTAACTTTTCTAGTATGGATGCCTATAATGCTTTAGCTGAATTATAAAAAGGAGTCTTAGCTTATTTAACAACTTCAGCAAACAAATCGAAATCTGCAGCTTCAGTAACTTTTACTGTTGCAAACTCGCCTGTTTTTAAATACGTAGTCGTTGCATTTATTAACACTTCGTTATCTACATCTGGAGAGTCAAACTCTGTTCTACCAACAAAGTACTCACCTTCTTTTCTATCGATAACTACTTTAAAAACCTGTCCTATTTTTTCTTGATTAAGTTCCCAAGAAATTTGAGACTGAATCTCCATAATTTCGTTAGCACGATCTTGCTTTACGTCTTGAGGCACATCGTCCACCAAATTAAAAGCATGTGTGTTTTCTTCGTGAGAATATGTAAAACAACCTAAACGCTCGAAACGCATCTCGCGAACCCATTCTCTAAGCTCTTCAAAATGCTCTTGTGTTTCTCCTGGATAACCAACAATTAAAGTGGTACGAATTGTCATTTCTGGCACTTTCGCTCTAAACTCTTTTAATAGTTTAGTCGTTTTTTCATGGGTAGTACCACGACGCATACTTTTTAAAAGTTCGTCGTTTATGTGTTGTAATGGAATATCTAAATAGTTACAAACCTTTGGTTCTTTATTCATAACATCAAGCACATCCATAGGAAAACCTGTTGGAAATGCATAATGTAAACGTATCCATTCTATACCTTCTACTTTAACAAGGTTTTCAAGTAATTCTGCTAGATTACGCTTCTTATATAAATCTAATCCGTAGTATGTTAAATCTTGAGCAATAAGCACCAATTCTTTAACACCATTTGCTGCTAATTTTTCTGCTTCAATAACTAAATGCTCAATTGGTTTACTTTTATGTTTTCCACGCATTAATGGTATTGCACAAAAACTACATGGTCTATCGCAACCTTCAGCAATCTTTAAATAAGCATAATTTTTAGGTGTTGTTGTTAAACGTTCTCCTATTAATTCATGTTTATAATCTGCACCTAGAGCTTTTAATAAGCCTGGTAATTCTGTTGTTCCAAAATATTGATCGACATTAGGTATTTGCTCTTGTAAGTCTGGTTTATACCTTTCAGAAAGACATCCTGTAACAAATACTTTGTCTACATCACCATCTTCTTTTTTCTGCATGTATTCCAAAATGGTGTTCACACTTTCCTCTTTGGCATTATTAATAAAACCACAAGTATTAATCACAACAATATTCCCTTCCTCTTCATGTACAACATCTTTACCACTAGCTTTTAGTTGTCCCATTAACACCTCGCTGTCGTAAACATTTTTACTACAACCTAGTGTTATCACGTTGATTCTGTTCTTTTTAAGTGACTTTGTACGCATATCTCAATTTTGGACTGCAAAGATACGTAATGATTGGAGATTGACAGTCGCTGAATTTCTATTTATATATTAATTATAATTTGAAGGTGCAATGCGTGCTTTAGATGCTTGCTCATAAATATAAGCCCAATTTAAAATATCTAATTCTTTTAGTGGAGATGCAATAAATGTAATGCCTTTTGGCTCTCCAACACTTGTATAACCCATTGGAACAGTCATTGCTGGATATTCGGCTACTGCAGCAGAAGCAGCGTGATAATTATTTATGGATAAAAAGCCATCAAGATTATTGGCCTTCATTGGAATATTAAAAAACTGTTCTCCATTTTTTTTAAGCTTAGTTTTAATTTTTGAAAACTCTTCAACAGAACTTTTGTCTTCAGCGACACCTTTAAACAAAGCTTGACCATAAGGTGAGCGCAATAGAGAATCTTGATTGTTATAATTAATAATATCTTCAACAGATTTAAAAGTAATATTAGAATTTGCAAAATCTGATAAATATTTAGGTAAATCTTCCTGCATATCAAGATTTAATAACCTTACAAAATCTGGCAATTCCACTTTTGGCTCTTCAATTTCAACTATAATTGCTCCTTTTTCTTTTAATACTTTAATAGCATTTACATATAATGAATCTTCTAAAAGACGCTTGTAAGCACCAAAACGTTTTCCTTTTAAATTTGAATTATTAAAATTAATCTTATAATAATTATTAGACCATTTGGTAACTATTGATTTATTATCTCTAATATCATTACCAAACATGGCATCTAGCATTATAGCATTATCTGTTACGTTTTTAGTTATTGGACCCGAAGTATCTAAAGTTGAAGAAATAGGAATAATACCACTACGACTTAATAAGCCAATTGTTGGCTTTAAACCAACAACAGAGTTTTGACTTGCTGGAGATAATATTGAGCCAGCAGTTTCACTTCCAACTGCAGCAACACAAAAATTAGCAGCGACTGAAACACCACTTCCTGAACTTGATCCGCCAGTATCTATTACACGTCTTCCATAAGGGTTTAATGTTTGTCCGCCAACTGCACTGTAACCACTTGGGCATTCACCACAAAAGAAATAAGCCCATTCACTTAGGTTTGCCTTTCCTAAAATTATTGCACCACTTTCTTTTAACTTCTTTACAACAAAAGCATCATCTGTTACATTATTAGCTAATGCAATTGCACCAGCTGTAGTAGGCATTCCAGAAGCGTTAATATTATCTTTTAAAAGAATTGGCATACCAAAAACAGGATGCTTTAGTTTTTTATTTAAAAACTCTTGGTCTTTACTTTTTGCTTCTTCAATTACATTTGGATTGATTGCTATTACAGAATTTAATGACAATTTATTTTCTCTGTCATATTTTCTAATTCTAAATAAATAAAATTTAGTAAGCTTTAAATAAGTAAGCTTTCCACTGATAATATGTTTTTGAAGTCTAGCAATTTCTTGTTCTAAAATTAATGGTTTTAAAGCTTCATAATCTTCTTGTTCAAAATCTTCAAGAGACTTGTTTAAATCACTCCAAATAACATTGTTTTTTAGGTATTTAGAATCTAACACCTTAAAATCTCTAAAGTCTTTGGTTTCTATTGCGCTTAAATCTGTTTCAGATTCTTTAACTATTTCATTACTATTAGATTGTTTGTTATTTTTACAACTACTTAAAACCACTAGTATAATTATTAAGTGTATAATATATTTTTTCATGAATTATAATTTGATATTAAATGTACAAAACTGAATTTAATTACACTTCTTTTTAAACCATTTCGGATTTTTTAAGTCATAATTAATATTTAAAACATATATGAAAACAAAATTTTTATTGTTGATTGCTTTTATTTTTTTGAATTGTTCTTCGGAAAATACTGATGATCCAACACAAATCATTCCTGAAGATTCATCTTTGTACTTTCCTCCTATCAATAGTGAAGATTGGGAAACTAAGTCAATAAGTGATTTAAATTGGAATGAAATCGAGCTACAATCACTTTTAAATTTTTTAGACGAAAAAAACACAAAAAGCTTTATAGTACTACATAATGGTAAAATAGTAATAGAAAACTACTTTAATAGTCATGATGCAAATACACCTTGGTATTGGGCTAGTGCTGGAAAAACATTAACCTCTACAATTGTAGGAATTGCACAAGATGAAAATTTAATAAACATTAATAATAAGGTTTCAGATTATATCGGTACTGGTTGGACAAGTATTCCACTAGAAAAAGAAAATTTAATAACGTGTAAAAGTCTGTTATCAATGACTTCTGGATTAGATGATGCTTTAGGTGATGGTATTTCTGCAGAAGACCTACTATACAACTCAGATGCAGGAGAACGTTGGGCTTATCATGATGTGTTTTTAAAATTACATGACATTGTTTCTTCAGCAAGCAATCAAACTTGGACCAACTATTTTAATACCAATTTAAAAAACAGAATAGGTATGTCTGGTGCTTGGGTTCCGTTTGGAAACACAAATATATATTGGAGTACAACTCGAAGTATGGCACGCTTTGGATTACTTGCATCTACAAATGGAAAATGGGAAGAAACACAAATAATATCTGAAATTTTTTTAAATGAAGCCACAAATACATCACAGAGTATTAATGATGCTTATGGTTACTTGTGGTGGTTAAATGGAAAGTCAACATATCATTTACCACAAAGTCAATTTGAGTTTCAAGGTGAATTAATACCGAATGCTCCAAACGATATGTATTGTGCTTTAGGAAAAAACGATCAAAAAATATATGTTGTTCCTAGTAGAAATTTAGTTATTATAAGAATGGGAGAAGCTGCTAGTGATGAAAACTTTGCATTATCATCTTTTGATAATGATTTATGGGAGAAAATTAATTTATTAATTAATTAATTGCACTCTTCAAATGCTACTATTTTTTTTGTACTAAACTAAATACAATAAGGTTATTGATAGCAATTACATCATTAAACATTACTCTAAATATAGACTTATCAATTTGGTAGTTATCTTTAAAATAATTTAAACAGGATTACTTTCTATTTTATATGAAAATTTTAACATTCTCCAATTGTTTGGATATTTTTATAGACGAAAGTGCTGAATAAGTTTTTTGAAATTTTGATTAGTAAGACCATGTTAAAATTGTATGGCTGATAATAATTATTCTATATTATTCGCAAAGAATATTATAATCATCAACTATTTGCAGTAAAATCAAATTCTTGATAAATATCACTTTCAATATAATCGACCACTGTATTACAATCAGAAAAATATTTGATAAGAATATTTTTAAATGTTTTTATTTCACTATTCCGTGTGAACTCTGATTGATAGTTTGCATCTATATACGTAGCTCTTTCTTCTCCTTTTCTAATGAGGTAATAAATTTTATGGTTTTTTGTTTCATCAGAACTAGAAATATTCCCATTATTATACACCCTATTTGTAGATATTGTACTGACGTATAATTTTACTTTTTCATTTATAATTATTTTAAGTAGTTTCTTTTTTAGTCCTATTGAAACATACTCATAGAAGCCAACGTTTGGATTAGTAGTATAAAAGAAAACCTTATTAACCGTATCACTTCCAAATTTTTGCTTTTTAGATTTTCTATCTTTTTTAAAATGAAGCTTTGAAGATCCTAAGCCTGTTGTTATTTTCATTAGCCCTTTTAAAGTCTCTCCATTTTTTAAAACCAATTTACCACGTGTCCAATTCGTCTGTCCGAAAGAGATCGAAAAGATAAATAATAGAATAACTGTAAATAGTTTAATTTTCATTAAAACAACTTACTACTTAAAGAAAGAATCCACAAACTCATGTTTATTAAAAACCTGTAGGTCTTCAATACCTTCACCAACACCAATATATTTTACTGGAATTTTAAATTGATCGCTAATACCAATAACAACACCACCTTTTGCAGTTCCATCTAATTTAGTAACTGCAAGCGAAGTAACTTCTGTTGCTGCTGTAAACTGTTTTGCTTGCTCGAATGCATTTTGCCCAGTTGAGCCATCTAAAACTAATAAAACATCGTGTGGTGCATCTCCAATTACTTTTTGCATAACACGCTTTACTTTAGTTAACTCATTCATTAAATTAACTTTATTATGCAAACGTCCAGCAGTATCTATAATAATAACATCTGCATCTTGTTTAACTCCAGATTCTAAAGCATCGAAAGCAACACTTGCAGGATCACTTCCCATATCTTGTCTTACCATTGACACATCTACTCTATCTGCCCAAACTTGTAATTGTTCTATAGCTGCTGCTCTAAAGGTATCTGCTGCACCTAAAACTACATTTAACCCTTGCTTTTTAAATTGGTATGCTAGCTTACCAATAGTTGTTGTTTTACCAACACCATTAACACCAACGACCATTAATACGTAAGGTGTTTTTGTTCCGTTCTCTTGTTTTGGTAATTCAGGAATAGTATATTCTGTGTCTTCTCCTGAATTCGTTTCGCTTAATAAGTTTGCTATTTCTTCGCGAAGGATTTTATTTAATTCATCCGTTCCTAAGTACTTATCCTTAGCAACACGTTCTTCTATTCGCGTAATTACCTTAAGCGTAGTATTTACACCAACGTCACTAGACACTAAAACCTCTTCAAGGTTATCTAAGACATCTTCATCTACCTTAGACTTTCCTGCAACTGCTTTACTTAGTTTACCTAAAAAGCTAGTACTTGTTTTCTCTAAACCTTTGTCTAAAGTTTCCTTTTTTTCTGAAGAGAATATTTTTTTAAAAAAACTCATGTGTTGTTTCCTTATTGTTATGTTGTTCAATAATATAATAACAATAGTTAAGCCTTTTTATATAAGACTGCTACATTGTCATTATAATGAAATGTAAATATAAAACAAAAGCCACTTTCTAAAAGAAAGCAGCTTTAAAATATTGTAAAATTAGTATTACTTATTTCTTGTTTAAAAAATCGTTTACTAAATCTGGTGCCATAATTTTTTCAACAAACATGTAAGCTCCTGTTTTTGGAGACTTTTCCATTCTGATTGCTTTAGATAATCTTTTTGACGATGTCTGTAAAGACGCTACGGTTTTCTTTGCCATGTTGCTCTATAATGTGTTATTTGACATTTTACTTAAGTAAAATATCTAATTATTTAATTTCTTTATGAACAGTCATTTTCTTCAAGATTGGATTAAATTTCTTAATTTCCATTCTATCTGGTGTGTTCTTTTTATTCTTAGTTGTAATATAACGAGAAGTTCCTGGTTGTCCAGATTCTTTGTGCTCTGTGCACTCTAATATTACTTGTACTCTGTTTCCTCTTTTTGCCATTTTCTTATTACTTTATAGCTTGGCTATTATTTATAAAACCCTTTAGCTTTTGCTTCTTTTAACATTGCTTCTATACCAATCTTGTTGATTGTTTTTAAAGCAGAAGTAGAAACTTTTAAAGTTACCCACTTATCTTCTCCAGGTATAAAAAAACGTTTTTTGATTAAATTTGCATCAAATGTACGTTTAGTCCTATTCTTTGCATGCGATACGTTGTTTCCAACCATTGCTTTCTTTCCTGTAAGTTCACAAACTCTTGACATTACTTATAACTTTAAATTGTTATTAAAATTCGAGGTGCAAATATAGTAATTTTTTTAGTATTGACAATCTGTTTTTTTATCAATTTTTAAAAATTTCTTTTTTAAACAGTTCTAATGCTTTATTTACGGCCTTGATTATTACTCTTGTTCGGTTATTTCCGAGTTCAAATTTTTGAGAAAACACATGGTTTTCGCTAGCAATTGCTATATAAACTGTACCTATTTCTGCATCTGCATCTCCTTTATCTGGTCCTGCATTTCCTGTTGTAGAAATTGCATAGTCAGATTTGTATAATTTTCTACATTGTATGGCCATTGCTTCTGCAACTTCTGCACTAACTACAGAATAGTCATTGATTATAGATTCTAAAACATTTAAAATATCTGTTTTAGTTTGTGTTGCATAGGTTACTGTTCCGCCTTTAAAATAAGACGATGCTCCTGGATGTTGTGTAAATGTTTGAGTTAACTTTCCACCTGTACAACTTTCTGCTAAGGACAATGTTTTATTTAATCTTGTAAGCTCTCTTGCTATTAAAACTTCTAAATCTCCATCGTCTTCAAATCCTGTAAACACGTCTTCTATTAAAGGTAAAACGATTTTAATTTGGTTTTCTATTTCGGTGTTTAAAAGTTGCTCATCGAATCCTTTTCCCGAAAGTCTTAGTCTTACTTTTCCTAAATTAGGCAAGTATGCTAATTTTATATGTTTTGGTAAGTTATCTTCCCAATCTTCAATTTTTGCAGCTATCATGCTTTCTCCCATACCATAAGTAAGAAGTGTTTTGTGCATTATAAATGGCCTTTTGTATTTTATTTTTAACTTAGGAAGTACTTGTTCCTGCATTAATGCTTTCATTTCAAAAGGCACTCCTGGCATTGACACAAAAACTTTATTGTCTTTTTCAATCCACATACCTGGAGCACTACCAACTAAGTTCATTAGCACTTTTGCTTTAGATGGTATAAACGCTTGATCTAAATTTACTTGCTGAATTGGCTTTTTAACATAGTCTCTCCATAAGCGTTTTATATTCTCTGTAACAGATGCGTCTCTAACTAAAGTATCGTTAAAATAATCGCAAATGGTATGTTTTGTAATATCGTCTTTTGTTGGACCTAAACCACCTGTAACAATAATAATATCTGCATTAGCCTCGGCTTCTGCCAAAGCTTTTAAGATATGTTGCTTATCGTCTTGTATTGAAGTTATTTGGTAAACAGATACACCTATACTATTAAGTGCTTTACCAATAAACGCCGAGTTAGTGTCTACAATTTGACCAATGAGAATTTCGTCTCCAATGGTAATAATTTCGGCTTGCATATTTTTAATACGTTATAAATTAAAATCAGACTTGATTTCGCTTGAAGCATTATCTATAGCTTTTAAAACGACTGCTAGTTGAGCAGAAACATCATCTCCTGTTTTTTCAAACTTTCCCCAATTTTGAATTTCAATTAATTTATCGAGTACACCTAATTCGAAAACATCGATTGTGGGTTTCATTTTATGTGCAGTTTGGTAGGTTTGAAGAAAATTACCACTCTCTACGGCTTGTTTTAAAACTATAGCATCTGCAGGTACTTCTTCCAAAAAAGTTTCTGCTAAAGCCAAGATAAATTCCTCGTCATTATCTGCTAATTCTCTTAATCTGTGTAATTTATAGTTTACTTCCATTTATTTTACTGTTATAGAAAACAACTGCTTATCTTCTATGAATCCTTTTAACTTATCGTTTGTAAGTACCTTGCCAACTCCAGCTGGAGTTCCTGTAAATATAATATCTCCAATCTTTAAAGTAAAATATTTTGACACATATTCGATAATTTCATCAATTTTCCACAACATTAGGCTTGTATTTCCTTGTTGAACTTGTATATCATTCTTTTTTAAACTAAAATCTAAATTATTTAAATCTTTAAATTCTGCTTTTGGTAACCAATCACCAATTACTGCTGCTCCATCAAAAGCTTTAGCCTTTTCCCAAGGTAAGCCTTTTGCTTTTAATTGCGCTTGTAAATCGCGTGCAGTAAAGTCTATACCTAATCCTATTTCGTTATAATATTTGTGTGCAAATTTTTTATCTATATATTTTCCTACTCGGTTTATTTTTACCAAAACTTCAACTTCATGATGCACATCGTTTGAAAATTCTGGAATAAAAAACGGTTGTTTTTTTAATAAAATAGCTGTGTCTGGCTTTAAAAACACCACAGGATCTGTTGGCTTTTCGTTTTCCAACTCTTTAATATGCTCTGTGTAGTTTCTTCCTATGCAGATTAGTTTCATTGACAACTTATTTGTCATTCCTGCGTAAGCAGAAATCTTATTAATATTATCTCATTTTAAAATTGGATTCCTGCTTTCGCAGGAATGACAGAGAAATTATATCTTATTATTAAAAGCCCTTAATTTAATAGCTGTCAACACTTTTTTAGTATATAAGGGAAAATCTGCATTTAAAAGCCAACCAAAATAACCTGGCTCTTTCTCTAAAACGTCTAGTACTTTTTTGTTTTTATGTTTCCCAAAAGAAAAACACTCTTCGCCATCTTCATTATAATTTATAAAGCCTGCAAAATCGGCAAACTTTTTATGCGAACTAAATTCTGCTAAATATTTGGTGTCATTTTCTAAATCCTCGTAACGGTCTAATTGTGCTTTTAAAACCTCGTAAGTTGCAAGAGTATCAGCTTCAGCAGTATGTGCATTTTCTAAACTTTTATCGCAGTAGAATTTGTATGCTGCACCAAGTGTTCGCTTTTCCATTTTATGAAAAATAGTTTGCACATCTACAGCAACGCGACCTTTCATATCAAAATCCATATCTGCACGCAGCATTTCTTCGGCTAATAATGGAATATCGAAACGGTTAGAGTTAAAGCCTGCTAAATCACAATCTTTAGTCATTAAACTTATTTCTTTAGCTAAATCTTTAAAAGTTGGTTCGTTTGCCACACGCTCATCTGTTACTCCATGAATAAGCGATACTTCTGGAGGTATTGGCATTTCTGGATTTACCAGCCACGTTTTACTTTCTTTGTTTCCGTTTGGAAACACCTTTAAAATAGAAATTTCTACAACACGATCTTTAGAAATATTAATTCCCGTTGTTTCTAAATCGAAAAAGCAAATAGGTTTTGTGAGATTTAATTGCATTTAATTTTTAATTTTGAACCAAAACATGGTACGGTTTGTGCAAATATAAATGTATTATGTTATTTTTACTTTAATATCAATTATAAATATGAAGACATACCTTACCTTAATAGCTTTCCTATTATTTACAATAAACAGTTTTGCTCAAAACGACCATGAATTTGTTAAACTTTCTGAAGAAAAAAAAGGCAAACGTTTAACACTCTATGCAACAAATACAGATTCTATTTCTTATGATATTTTCATGAAAATAGAGACTAAAGACTATAGACGCAGTAGCAATAGACCTATTATTAGAAACATAGCTGCAAATAGTAAGATTAAATTAATGACGCTAATACAACTAGCAGAAACCGAAGGCAACTATAATTCTGTTTTTGTGGTTAATGAAGTTGCTTATACTCTAGACATTAATAAAGACCATGAAGGTTTAGATTTTAAATTAGACAGAGCTATTAAAGATAAAAAAGTGGTGCTTTTTACCAAAGACGACTGTGTTATTTGCCCAGATACTAAACGAATTCTTGAGAATAATAAAATTGCTTACACAGAATATAAAATAGACAAAGACAGCACAAACTACCTTAAAATAATTAAAGAGTTTAAAGCTGATAAAAAAAACCGTTTCGAAAACAGAATTCCAGTTTTAAAAGTTGGTGATAAAGTGTATAATAACATAAAAAGTACTGAAGATTTTGTTGGTGCTTTGCGTGAGGCTTTTAATTAAAGTAGACTTGACATTCTAAAAAAATAGACGACCTTCGTTTAATCTCGAAATATCGAGAATAAAAACATTGACAATAGTTTTAAAACATGAAAATAAAAATTCTAAAATCAAATATCCAACTTGAAAACGACAGAGTCCTACTTCTTCCTTTTACAGATGTAAGAAACGAAGAGCTTAAAGACATAATATTCGATAGAGAAATTTGGGAATTTATGGGATCGAACATAAATAACGAACAAGGTTTAAAAAACTATATCGCAAAAACAATTAAGGACAAAAACAACCGTTTGTGCTATCCTTTTTTAATTATTGATAAAGA
>NZ_JALZVX010000122.1 GCF_023299985.1 Lacinutrix sp.
AAATTAAAGACAAGGAGAACCTTTTAATTATTCCAGACGGCTTTTTAAACTTTATTCCATTTGATGCGCTTTTAACTGCAAAAACCGAAAGTAAAGTTTTTAAAAACATGCCGTTTTTTGTAAACACACATAATGTAGTTTTTAATTCTAGTGCTTCATTATATTTAACTGGTAATGTAACAAAGAAAGAATTTAGTGTTTTGGGTGTATTTCCTGTATTTAGGAATACTAATCAAGAACTTGCTTATTCTATTGACGAAGCCAAGCATTTAGAAAAAGAAATAAAAACTAAATTGTTAATGGATAATGCAGCTACCAAAACTGCATTTTTAAATGAAGCTAAAAAGCACTCCATTTTACACCTCTCTACTCATGGTAAAGGAGGCGATTTTTTTGAACCAGCACAAATTGCTTTTTTTGATGAACCTCTATCTATTAACGAGTTGTATAGCACAAACCTTAATACAGATTTAGTAGTTTTAAGTGCTTGTGAAACAGGAATTGGCGAGCTTAAACGTGGTGAAGGTCCATTAAGTATTGCTAGAGGTTTTCAATATGCTGGAGTAAAAAAAGTATTGTATTCTCTATGGCAAATTAGCGATTTATCGACCTCGCAAATTATGACTTCTTTTTATAAGAGATTAGACAATACTAATTCTATAAGTTATTCTAATAGAGAATCTAAACGCGATTATTTAAACAATAAGGACATTAAAAACTTAAAAAAATCACCTTATTATTGGAGTGCTTTTACGCTTTACGGCAACTTTGATAAAGTAGAAAAAACCAATTATATGTGGCAAATTATTGGACTATCACTTCTAATAGTACTACTTTTACTTTGGTTATATAAACGAAAAAATGGAAAACGCACTCTGGGAATTTCTTCTTGAAAAAGAGTATAAGAAAATAAAATTAAAACTTACAAAAACCAATCACTTCGAAGTAAAAGCAACAATTAATGGCGTAAAAGGACTTTTTATTTTAGATACTGGAGCTTCTAATAGTTGTGTAGGTTTTAATGCAATCGCGTTGTTTAATCTCAAAGCGAAAGCATCAGATATTAAAGCTGCTGGAGCAGGAGCAACAGATATGTTAACTCAAACGGCATCGAAAAACACTATTAAAATAGGAACTTGGAAAAAAACTAATGTAACGCTAGTGCTTTTCGATTTAACACATGTAAACACAGCATTAACAATGCATAATGCGAAGCCTGTAAATGGAATTATTGGTGCAGATATTTTAAAAAAAGGAAACGCAATTATTGATTATAATAAGAAATACCTTTATTTAAAAACACTATAAAGCAATAATTTTCTTACTTTTATTGTGCCATAATTTTTATAAAAAAAACCCTTTAAATGAGTACATCTATTGTTATCGCAGACGACCATCCTCTAATGTTACGTGGTTTAAGCGATTTTTTATCTTCCAAAGGCTATACTATTTTAGGCAAAGCTGAAGATGGCCAATCTGCATACAACCTTATTATTAAAAACAAGCCAGATATAGCTATTCTAGATATAAGAATGCCCTATTTAACAGGTTTAGATGTTGCAGAACAATGCCAAAAACATGAATTAGATACTAAAGTGATTTTAATTACTTTTGATAATGAAGAAACCCTTTTTGATAAAGCTAAGGCCTTTAATGTTTATGGTTATATATTAAAGGAGTTCGCTATTGAGGAAATTGAAATATGCATTAGTCACGTTAAAAAGAATGAAAAATATTTTAGTGAGGAAATAGCGTCTTATTTAAATTCTAAAATAAAATACTCTAACGCTCATATAAAAGATTTACTTACTAAAACAGAGTTAAAGGTTGTTAAGTTATTATCTAAAAATAAATCTAATCAAGAAATAGCAGATACTTTGCAAAGTTCTGTAAGAACTATAGAAAAACATAGAAGTAATACTGTAAAGAAATTAAAGCTTCAAAAATCTCATAATGCACTAATGTTATGGGCTAATATGAATAAGGAACTATTTTAGTTTTAAGTAACACTTTTCAGCTCAAAAAAATGATTCTAGCTTTTTTAAGCTTCTAATTTATTTTAAAATAAATTAGAATTATTTAGATAATTCACAATAAATACCAATAAAAACAATCCTTTACACGCTTTTTTAACAAATGTTGATTTTAAAAAAAATACGTAGTTCTACGTATTTTTTTTAACCTTTATTCAAGCTATCTTTACAATGCTATTAATCAATTACTATAAGCTTAAGCTCTACATTACTAAACCTATTGTGGAGCTTTTCTTTTTTATTAAAATTAATAAACCTTCCTCTATTCTATTTTTATTAAATAAAAAGTGAAAAGGACTTAAACTCGCGTTTTCAATTTTTAAAAAAAACAAACTCATTTATACTTTAAACAACCATAAGCGCTCAAACATCAAGTAAATACAGTGTTTTTAAGTGTTTTATGCTTTTTTTAATAACACAAAAAAATACGTAGTTCTACGTATTTTTTTTTACGTTAATACTATTTATCTTCACAGTGCTATTAATTAGTTTTTAAGGGAAAATTAATTAAAAAAAACTCTGTATTGTAAAAGGTACAGAGTTTTTACTTTTTAATTAAAAAAAATGCTATGGAAGATATAGGTAACACAAAAAAAGACAATAGGTTTATAATTGGAGTTATTGTTATTGCAATAATTGTAATAGCAATTAATCTGTTTAATGCATTTATTAATTAAATCACAATCAACTATTTTATAAAACAACAAAGCACAACTTTTAAGTTGTGCTTTGTTGTTTTATAAAAGTAATAATTATACTTATCGCTATTAAAGCTCTAAGGCTCTTTTTATATCGTTATCCATTAACAATTCTGTTGGGTTTTCTAGCGCTTCTTTAACGGCTACCAAGAAACCTACACTTTCTTTACCATCTATAATTCTGTGATCGTAAGAAAGCGCTACAAACATGATTGGTCTTATTTCTACATGTCCATCGATAGCTACAGGTCGCTCAACAATATTGTGCATTCCTAAAATACCACTTTGTGGAGGATTAATAATTGGTGTTGATAACATAGAACCAAATACACCTCCATTAGAGATTGTAAATGTTCCACCTGTCATTTCATCAACAGTTATTTTTCCATCTCTTGCGCGAATGGCTAGACGCTTTACTTCAGATTCTACACCTCTAAAGGATAAGTTCTCAGCGTTTCTTATTACTGGTACCATTAGTCCTTTTGGTCCAGATACTGCTATAGAAATATCTACAAAATCGAAAGTTTTCATTTCCTTACCATCTATCATAGAATTAACAGCTGGATACATTTTTAATGCTCTTACAACTGCTAAAGAAAAGAAAGACATAAAGCCTAAACTTACACCATGCTTAGATTTAAAAGTTTCTTTGTATTCTTTTCTAAGTGCAAAAATTGGAGACATATCTACTTCGTTAAAAGTAGTTAACATTGCAGTTGTATTTTTAGCTTCTACTAGACGCTCTGCTACTTTACGACGTAACATAGACATTTTAGAGTTTGAAGACCCACGATTTCCTCCTGTTGGTGTTCCCATAGAAGGCATCGCATTAACAGCATCGCCTTTAGTAATACGTCCATCTTTTCCAGATCCAGATACTGCTTTGGCATCCATACCTTTTTCTGCTAAAATCTTTTTAGCTGCAGGACTTGCTGTTCCTGTTGCATACGTTTTAGTGTCTTCAGCTTTTGGAGCTGGAGTTGCTTTTGTTGCTTCTGCTTTTGTTTCAGCTTTTGGTGCTTCAGAAGATCCTTCTGGTTTAGCAGCACTAGTATCTATTAAGCAAACAACTGCGCCTACATCTACAGCATCTCCTTCTTCAGCTTTTAGTGTTATTATTCCACTAGCTTCGGCTGGTAATTCTAATGTAGCTTTATCACTATCTACTTCTGCGATAGCTTGATCTTTTTCTACATAATCACCATCTTGAACTAACCATTCTGCTATTTCAACTTCTGTTATAGATTCACCAGGTGAAGGTACTTTCATTTCTAAAATCATCGTACTGTAATTTTGTATTAATGTCTTCTGTTGACTGTTGTATTATTGTTTTGGTGGATACATTTGTAAACCACTAATTTTATTAGCGTCGTCTAATAGGAAGAAAGCTTCTCCAACTCCGTTTTCAAAAGTTACTTTATAGCTATGACCTGTTCTAATAATTTCTTTTAGCTCTACTGATGTAATTTTTCCTAAAGCTTCAGCATTTATATTCGTTTTAAAAAAAGTTTTTGTCTTTTCTAAAGTTAATGTCTTTTGAAGGTTTGTATTTAGCATGTTGTAAACACCTTCAAAATCACCTTTATTATAATTGTCTTGAAAATCTGAAACGACTTCTTTGTAATTTATTTTTTCAGTTTGAGCAAAGCTTATTGAAAAGCTTAATAATGCCATAATAATTAGTAAAACTTTTTTCATAATATTATAATTTGTGCGCTTAGCGCTGATTATTTTTAGATTTATCGAATACGTAATCTATAACTTCCTGATGACGCTTTTTAGAACGCACTGAACTTCCTGCAGATGGTGCTCCATAAGCACGTCTTGAAACTGCTCTAAAAGTTTTAGCTTCATCAAAATGCATTAACATATGCGAATATGCTCCCATATTTCTTGGTTCTTCTTGTGCCCAAACAACATCTTCTGCTTTGTTATATTTCTTTAATACTTTACGCATTTCTTTAGCAGGTAATGGGAATAATTGTTCTACTCTCACTATTGCAACGTCATCACGTTTTAGTTCATCACGTTTTTCATCTAAATCGTAATAAAACTTTCCTGTTACAAAAACTAACGTTTTTATTTTACTTGTATTAGCATTAACATCGTCTAATACTGTTTTAAAGCTTCCGTTTGCAAAATCTTCAACGGTAGAAACACATTTAGGATGACGCAATAAACTTTTAGGAGTAAAGATTATTAATGGTTTTCTAAAATTAGCTTTCATCTGTCTTCTTAACAAATGGAACATGTTTTCTGGCGTTGTACAATCTGCAACAAACATATTGTCTTTTGCGCATAATTGTAAATAACGCTCCATTCTAGCTGATGAATGCTCTGCACCTTGGTTTTCGTAACCATGAGGTAGTAACATTACTAATCCATTTTGCAGTTTCCACTTATCTTCTGCTGCAGAGATGTATTGGTCTAACATAATTTGTGCTCCATTGCTAAAGTCTCCAAATTGAGCTTCCCAAATAGTTAATGTTTTTGGGCTTGCCATTGCATAACCATAGTCGAAACCTACAACTCCATACTCTGATAATAATGAGTTGTAAATATGAAATTGACCTTGTTTATCACTAATATTATTGTGTAATATAATTTCTTCTTCGCTATCCTCAACCTTTACAACTGCATGTCTATGGGAGAATGTACCACGCTCTACATCTTGACCAGAAATTCTAACATTGTAACCTTCTGTTAAAAGTGTTCCATAAGCCAAATGCTCTGCCATTGCCCAATCTAATTTATTATCATCAAACATAGTTTGACGAGATTGGATAAGCCTTTCAATTTTACGAATAAACTTTTTATCTTTTGGTAAGTTTGAAATAACCTTAGTAATTTCTACCAAGTTCTTTTTAGATACTTTTGTATCTACAACTTTCATCATTTCATTTTCATCTACACGAGTAAAATCTTCCCATATGGATTCCATAAATGGTGTAATAACAGTTTTATCTTCTTTTCTTGAAGCGTCTAGTTTTTCTTCAAGTGTATCTTTATATGCTTTTTCTAATTTTTTAACATGGTCTTTATCGATTACACCTTCCGCAATCAATTTATCGGCATAGATATTTCTTGGGTTGGCATGTTTTGCAATTGCCTTGTATAATTTTGGCTGTGTAAAACGTGGCTCATCTCCTTCATTATGTCCATACTTTCTATAACCCAACATGTCTATAAATACATCTCGCTTAAAATTCATTCTAAAATCTAAAGCAAACAATGTAGCATGTACTACAGCTTCCGCATCGTCTGCATTAACGTGTAAAACAGGAGATAAGGTTACTTTCCCAACATCTGTACAATACGTACTTGATCTTGCATCTAAGTAATTTGTAGTAAAACCAACTTGGTTATTTACTACTATATGTATGGTTCCATTAGTTTTGTAACCGTCTAATTGTGCCATTTGCACCAACTCGTAAACTAAACCTTGGCCAGCAATTGCTGCATCTCCATGCACAATTATTGGTAATACTTTACTAAAATCGTCTTTATAAAATTCGTCTTGTTTTGCTCTTACTATACCACCTACTACTGCACCTACAGTTTCTAGGTGAGATGGATTAGGAGCAATACTTAATTTTATATCTTTTCCAGAATCTGATGCCCTATGGCTCGTCCAACCTAAATGGTATTTTACATCACCATCGAAAACTTTTTCTTCGTAATCTTTGCCATCAAATTCGCTAAAAATATCTTTTGCGCTTTTTCCAAAAATATTGGTTAAGGTACTTAAACGACCTCTATGTGCCATACCCATTACAAATTCTTCAACACCAAGTTCTGATGCTTTTTCAATCATCGCATCCAATGCTGGAATTAATGCTTCTCCTCCTTCTAGAGAAAAACGTTTTTGACCTACGTATTTTGTATGTAAAAAACTCTCGAAAGAAACTGCTTCGTTAAGTTTTTTAAGAATATGCTTTTTTTGATCTGAAGAAAACTGTGGCTGGTTATCGTTAACATTCAGTTTATTTTGAATCCATTGAATTTCTTCTGGCTTTCTAATGTACATGTATTCAACACCAATAGAATCGCAATAAATACTTTCTAAGTGCTTTATAATTTCTTGAAGCGACTGTGCACCAATACCTAAAATTTCTCCTGCATTAAAAACAGTAGATAGGTCTGACTGTGACAATCCAAAATTCTCTAATTCTAAAGTAGGTTCGTATTTTCTACGGTCGCGTACAGGATTAGTTTTTGTAAATAAGTGTCCTCGGTTTCTATAACCGTCAATTAATTTAACAACTTGGAATTCCTTTTGTACATGCTCAGGAATTTGTGTAGACACGCCTTCTACTACTTCTCCATCCAATCCATAATTCTCGCTACCAAAGTCGTAACCTTGAAAAAAGGCTCTCCAACTCGGCTCTACAGAATCAGGGTTAGTTTGATATTGGTCGTATAAATCAGCAAAATATGCTGTGTGTGCTGCGTTTAGAAAGGAATATTTATCCATTATTTGGTTTAAGTCGTTTTTCGCTTCAACAAAATTTCTATCAAAAATACAACTTTCTCTAAAAATAGCGATGCTTTTACTATATTTATGTCTTTCTTAACAATCTAATAATTATATCATGGATTTAAAATTACAATCAACATTAAAAACTATTACATTATTCGCTATTTGTTTGCTAAGTTTTTCTTCAATTTTAGCACAAGACGACAAACAAAAAAGTGACTTCTGGAAAAATGTTCGTTTTGGAGGTGGCATTGGCTTGAGTACAGGCAATAATCTTTTTAGTGCAACTTTAGCTCCAAGTGCTATATACGATTTTGATTCTCAATTCTCATTAGGTCTTGGTTTAAACGGTACTTATTTTAGCCAAAGAAATATTGCTAGCTCTACTATTTTTGGAGGCAGTATTATTAGTTTGTTTAACCCAACAAAAGAAATACAATTATCTGGAGAATTTGAACAAAATAATGTGAGTAGAAATTTTGACAATCCTGCTTTTCAAGATGATAATTTCTGGACCTCAGCCTTTTTTGTTGGTGCAGGTTATAGAACCAATAATATAACTATTGGTGTGCGTTACGATTTACTTTATGATGAAGATAAGAGTATTAATGCAAATGCTTGGGCTCCATTTATTAGAGTTTATTTCTAAGAATATTTATTCCTAAACCATACCTTTTGCCATTCGCGCTTTAAAATTAAAAACGAAACTTGTTCTGCTAGTTCAACAGTATCGTCGCCGTTTAAAGCCCTAACTGCATGCTCAGGCACATCTATTATATAAAGCAGATTAAGGTATTCTGTAAATTTTTCTTGAATAAGTTTATATACTGTTTCATGAAGCATTAGTTTTAAACTTGTAGGCAAAATAGCTTCATCGAAATCTAAATCGATATTAGCATAGAGAAAATCTTTATTAAGTTGAAGAATGAGCTTTTTGTATAAATCTAAGTCATTTACTTCTTCAATTAAATCTTGAAAAGTTGTAGGTAGTTTCATTCTAACTTTAAAATAAAAGGTTAAACCTTGCGAGTCATTAGTGCACTACCAAAATCTTTTAACAACACTTTTTTTTCTTCAGAAATATCTAAAGTTTCTAAAACTAAAAACGCCTTATTTGTATAATTTTCAATTTCTTTCTGGGTCGCTTCTGCAGAACCACTTGTTGTGAAAAATTGTTTTACAGTTTCAATTTTTTCAAAATTATCTTCTAAATTAACAGTAAATAATTGCTCTAGTTGATTCTTTTCCGAAGCCTTTAAAAAATCTAAAGCCTTTAAATATAAATAGGTTTTTTTGTTTTCAATAATATCTCCTCCTACTTGCTTTCCAAAAGTTTCTGGGTTACCAAAAGCATCTAAATAATCGTCTTGAAGCTGAAATGCAATACCTAATAAACGACCAAATTCGTAAATACCGTCTTGATCGTTTTTAGATGCGTTTGCAACTACAGCTCCCATTTTCATGGCTGCACCAACCAAAACTGCAGTTTTATATTCAATCATTTTTAAATACTCTGGAATAGTAACATCGTCTCTTGTTTCAAAATCCACATCGTATTGTTGTCCTTCACAAACTTCTAAAGCAGTTTTACTAAATAGTTTAGCTAAACCATGAAACGTTTCTGGTTCGTAGTTTTCAAATAACTGATAAGCCATAATAAGCATAGCGTCTCCAGATAAAATACCAGTATTTGTATCCCATTTTTCATGAACGGTTTGTTGGCCTCTTCTCAAAGGTGCAGCATCCATAATATCATCATGAACCAACGAGAAATTATGAAACACTTCTATACTTAAAGCTGCGTCTAAAGCCTTTTTATAATCGCAATTAAAAATCTCAGCACTCATTAAAGTTAAAACTGGTCGCAAACGTTTACCTCCTAATCTTAGTATATAATTAATAGGCTCGTATAAGTTTTTAGGTTCACGAATTTTAGAGAAATTTTTTAAATAATCTACAAACGCGCTTTGGTAGTCTTGAGTGTTTTGCATACTGCAAAAATAAAGTAATTCTATGTATTTAAACAAACACATTATAGCAATGTTAAAAAACCACTAAAACTTTGGAAACTATTTTTGTTTTTAAAGTTTCCGTTTGTATATTTGCAATCAAATTATGAAAAACAAAATAATATATAAATCTACAGAGTTGTTTTTAACACTTGGTTTCAAGAGTGTAACTATGGATGATATTGCTAATGAGATGGGTATTAGCAAAAAAACGATATATAAACATTTTACCAACAAAACAAAATTAGTAGAAGCCGCTACTTTTTCTCTTTTCGACAATATTTGTGAAGGAATTGATGGTATTTGCGAAACTTCTGCAAACCCAATTGAGGAATTATACGAAATAAAGATGTTTGTAATGCATCATTTAAAAAATGAAAAAACCGCACCACAATTTCAGCTTAAAAAATATTACTCAAGCATTCACGAAGTATTAAAATTCAAGCAATTTGAAAAAATGCATGAATGTGTTTTCGAAAGCCTTCAAAAAGGTGTCGAAATGGAATTGTTTCGTTCTAATATAGACATAGATTTTATTTCTAGAATGTACTTTAATGGTATGTATGGTATTAAGGATGTTGAAATATTTCCGCAAGAAAAATTTAATATGGAATACTTAATGGAAAGCTATTTAGAGTACCATCTAAGAGCCATTGTTACGGATAATGGATTAAATATTTTAAACAACTTTATAACAAAAAATCAATTACAAAATGAATAATAAAATTTTATTAATCCTTATCATGCTCTGCACTGCAATAGGTTTTTCTCAAGAAAAAAAATCTAGTTTTACGCTACAAGAGGCTATTGATTATGCGTTAGAAAATAACCTACAGGCGAAAAATGCAGCCTTAAATATTGATGCTGCTAAAGCGCAAAAATGGGAAACTACAGCTGCTGGATTACCTCAAATGGGAGCGACTATAGATTATATTAATAACATTAAACAACAATTTTCTGAACCTGTAGATTTCGATAATAATGGTTTTATAGACTTTGGAGCTAAGCAGTCTGTTAATGCGCAAGCGACTATAAATCAATTAGTTTTTGATGGTTCTTATTTAGTTGCTTTACAAGCATCGAAAGTGTTTTTAGAAATTTCTAAAAGTGCAAAAGAAAAAACAGATCTTGAAATAAGAAAAGCAGTTATTAATGCTTATGGAAATGTTTTATTAACCAAAGAGAGCATACTAATATTAGAGAAAAACATTATTATCCTCGAGAAAAACTTAAACGATATAACCAAAATTTACGAAAACGGATTAGAAGAAGAAGAAAGTGTTGAGCAACTTAAAATTACACTTTCTGGTGTAAAAAGCAATCTTAACAATGTTAATAGGCTCGAAAAGGTTAGTTATAAAATGTTAAATATAGCAATAGGTAAAGATATTAACGATCCTATAGCAGCTACCGATAATCTTGACACTTTAGCCGAACAAAACATTACAATTAATCTATTAGAAATTAGTGATGATGTAGAAAATACTATTGATTTTAAAATTGCAGATAATGACAAACGATCAAAAGAACTTCTTGTAAAACTCGAAAAAAGCAAAGCTTTACCTACAGTTGGCGCTTTTATTAATGGTAGTTATTTAGGAAACAGCCAGAAATTTACTTTTTTAACTAACAACCAACAGTGGCTTGGTACCGCAAATTTTGGAGCAAGAATAAGTATTCCAATTTTTGGAGTTGGTTTGCAAAGCGCTAGAACACAACGTGCAAAAATTAATTTAGATATCGCAGAAAATAATTTAACAGAAACAGCACAACAATTAAAACTACAAATAGCAGCTGCAAAAAGCGACTACCAGTTTGCTATAGACGATTACGACAACAAAAAGGAAAACCTAAATCTTGCAGAACGTATTGAGAAAAAAAATCAAATTAAGTTTTTTGAAGGTATAGGCTCAAGTTTCGAATTGCGTCAAGCGCAAATGCAATTATACCAAGCACAAAATGAACTTTTACAAACCATGCTTGATGTGATTACAAAAAAAGCTGAATTAGAAACCGTTTTAAATACAGTACCACAAAATTAATCAACCAAAAAAGACAATCAAAATGAAACATATATTCTCAATATTAACTGTAACACTTCTTTTAACTGCTTGTGGCCAAGACAGAAAAATCACAGTTGAAAGTGTTTTAGAAGCTAATAACTTAGAAGCTATCCGTACTAAAAGAGCAGAATTAGTAGCTACGCAAGAAGGTGTTAATTCTAAAATAGAATTGCTAGATGCTAGAATTAAAGAATTAGACACCACTACACGCATACCTTTAATAACCACTATTAAGGCTAAAGAAGTAGTGTTCAATCACGTATTAGAATTACAAGGCAACGTAACAACTAAAGACCTTTTAATAATTACTCCAGAGTATAGTGGCATACTAACTAATGTATATGTTAGAGAAGGACAACGTGTAACAAAAGGACAAACTTTGGCAAAAATTGATGATGGTGGTTTAAGTCAACAATTGGCACAATTTAAAATACAAGCCGATTTAGCAAAAACAACTTTTGAACGCCAAGAACGATTATGGAATCAAAAAATTGGTAGCGAAATTCAGTACTTACAAGCTAAATCTTCTTACGAATCTCAACAACAAGCAATCAATCAATTACAACAACAAATAAACAAAACTAAAGTTAGAGCGCCTTTTAGTGGCACTATTGACGATGTTATTACAGAAAAAGGAAGTGTTGTAGGAGCAGGACAAACACCACTCATGCAAATAGTGAACTTAAACAATATGTATGTAGAAACAGACGTACCTGAAAGCTACGTTCCATCTGTTACAAAAGGAAAAAACGTAACTGTAGATTTTCCTGTATTAGGAAAAAGTTTGGAGACAAAAATCCGCCAAGCAGGATCTGTAATTAATGCAACCAATAGAACTTTTAAAGTTGAAATTGGAATACCAAATAAAGACAAAAGTATCAAGCCTAACCTAACTGCTAAACTAAAAATTAACGATTACACAAACGAAAAAGCAATACTTGTACCACAAAGTATTATTTCGGAAAATGCAGAAGGCGAACAATACGTTTACATTGTAAAAGAAAAGAAAGATAATGATGAAGGCAAAGTAAACAAGGTTATTATTAAAACAGGAAAAACACAAGGTGATACTATCGAAGTTTTAAAAGGTATTAAAAATGGAACTGAGCTAATTTTAGAAGGTGCTCGTAGTGTTAAAGAAGGACAAACAGTAAAAGTAATAAACTACTAAACATGGCTAAAAATAAAAAACAAGTGGACAAGGAGTTTGGTCTATCGTCTTGGGCAATTAACAACAAGACTACAATGTATGTGCTTATTGCTGTTATCTTTTTTTTAGGTATTGCTGCATTTTTTAGTATGCCAAGAGAAAATTTTCCAGAGGTAAATGAAACTAAAATTTATGTAAGTTCTATTTATCCTGGAAACACTGCAGAAGATATAGAAAAACTAATTACAGACCCATTAGAAGATAAATTAAAAACAGTAAGTAATGTTGTTGAAATCACCTCAACTTCTCAAGAGGATTACGCCATGTTAATTGTTGAGTTCGATGAAGGTATTACTGTGGACCAAGCAAAACAGAAGGTTAAAGATGAAATTGACACAGAAACCTCTAGCGAAGATTGGCCTACATTTAATGGCGCTAAAGTAAAACCAGATGTTTTTGAATTAAGCCTTTCTGAAGAAATGCCAATTCTAAATATTAATATTTCTGGAGATTATACTATTCAAAAATTAAAAGAATTTGCTGAATATCTTCAAGACGAAATTGAAGATTTACCAGAAATTAAAAAAGCAGACATTCGTGGTGCTCAAGACAAAGAAGTTGAAATAGCTGTAGATATCTATAAAATGATGGCTGCTCAAGTGACTTTTAATGATATTACTGGAGCTATTAATAGTGGAAATTTAACCATGTCTGCAGGAAACTTAAAAGCTAGTGGACAGCGAAGAACCATTAGAATTATAGGAGAGATTGAAAAACCTTCTGAACTTGAAAACTTTGTTGTAAAATCTGAAAAAGGAAAATCTATTTACTTAAAAGATATTGCTACTGTAAATTTTAAAGAGGAAGACCTAACCACTTTTGCAAGAGAATATGGAAAGCCTGTAGTTATGCTTAACGTTAAAAAACGTGCTGGTAAAAACATGGTCGCTGCTGCAGAACAAATTCATGTAATTGTAAAAAATGCTATAGAAAACGTCTTTCCGTCAGACTTGAAAGTTACTGTAACTAACGATCAATCTTCTGTTACCATAGGTCAAGTGGACGATTTAGTAAACAATATTATTTTTGGAGTACTATTAGTTGTAACCGTTTTAATGTTCTTTTTAGGATTTAAAAATGCCCTATTTGTTGGTTTTGCCATTCCAATGTCCATGTTTATGTCTCTTATGATACTAGAGTTTTTGGGTCAGAGTTTAAACACAATGGTGCTTTTTGGTCTTATTATGGGACTTGGTATGCTTGTAGATAATGGTATTGTAGTAGTAGAAAACGTGTACCGTTTAATGGAAGACGAAGGCATGAGTCGTATAGAAGCTGCCAAAAAAGGTATTGGCGAAATAGCTTTTCCTATTATTATATCTACAGCTACAACAGTTGCTGCATTCACACCTTTAGCCTTTTGGCCAGGAATAATGGGTGAGTTTATGAAAATTTTACCAATAACACTATCTGTAGTTTTGGGCTCTTCATTATTTGTTGCCATATTTTTTAATTCTGTATTGGTCTCTAAGTTTATGACTATAGAGGATAAAGACATGCCTTTAAAACAGATTATTAGAACAACATTAATTGTAGCTGTTATTGGTGTACTTATCTTTTTATTTGGAGGCACTTATAGAGGTCTGGGAACTGTCATGATTTTTACAGCTATTATGCTTTGGGCTTATCGTTTTTTTATTAGAAAATGGGCAAATAGTTTTCAAAATGTAGCTTTAGTAAATTTAGAAAACTGGTACGAGCGTAAACTACGCAGTGCACTTTCTGGATGGAGACCTTATGTTTTAAGTATTGGTACTTTTTTACTATTAATTGCTTCTTTTATTGCTTTTGGTATGTCTTTAAGTGCAAAAAGAACAAAAGTTGAGTTTTTTCCAGACAACAAACCTAATCAGATAATTGTTTACATAGAATATCCAGAAGGCACAGCAATAAAAAAAACCAACGCAATTACTAAAGAGATTGAAACACGTGTATCTAAAATCATTAACCAAGACCAATACATGCACGATGGCAAAAACTTTCTAGTAGAAAGTACGGTTTCTCAAGTTGGTGAAGGTGCAGGAAATCCGCAAACCGATGGTGGATCTTCTGCAGAAATGCCACACAAAGGTAAAATTACAGCCTCAATGCGTGAGTATAAATTTAGACGTGGTGAAGACAGCGAATTACTTCGCCAAAAAGTACAAGCTGCTTTAGTTGGTATTTATCCTGGTGTTTTAATTTCTGTAGAAAAAGATGCTAATGGACCACCTGCAGGATCACCTATTAATATTGAAATTGAAGGTGATGATTATAATCAACTTATTGCTACCGCAGAAACAATGCGTGAGTTTATCAATACTAAAAATATTGCTGGTATAGACGAACTTAAAATAGATGTAAATAAAGATAAACCAACAATGCGTGTTACTGTCGATAGAGAAAAAGCAGGCGAGTTAGGCATTAGCGCTGCACAAGTTGGGCAACAATTACGTAATTCTATATTTGGATCTAAAGCAGGTATTTACAAAGAAGATGGTGACGATTACGATATTTATGTTCGCTTTAATGAAGAAAACAGATATAACAAAAGTGCTTTATTTAATCAGAATATAACCTTTAGAGATAATACTGGACAAATAAAAAGTATTCCAGTGTCTGCAGTTACTAAATACGAAAACAACTCAGGATTTAGTGCTATAAAACATAAGGACACTAAACGTGTTGTTACTATTTATTCTGCCTTATCGCCAGGTTTTACAGATGCTGCTGCAATTGTAAGCCAAATTCAAAACGAAATGAAGAGTTATAAAGGCTTACCTAACGAAATAAAAGTCGATTATACAGGACAAATAGAAGAGCAAAACAAGCAAATGTTATTCTTGGTTGGTGCGTTTTTTACTGGATTAGGTTTGATTTTTTTCATATTAATATTTCAATTTAATTCGGTTTCAAAACCAACTATAATAATGATAGCTATTTTTCTTAGTTTCATTGGTGTATTTGGTGGTATTGTAATTTCTGGCAGCGCGTTTGTAATCATGATGACTATGGTTGGTATTATATCGCTTGCAGGAATTGTAGTAAATAACGGTGTTGTTCTTTTAGATTATGCGCAACTATTAATAGACAGAAAAAAAGCTTCATTAGATTTAGAAAAAGAAGATTTTTTAACCACTCAAGATCTTTTCGAGAGCATAGTAAAAGCTGGTAAAGCACGTTTAAGACCTGTGCTTTTAACCGCAATTACTACCATTTTTGGTTTAATTCCTTTAGCTATTGGTTTAAACATTAACTTCTTTACACTTCTTTCAGAATTTAATCCTAAAATTTATATGGGAGGCGATAACGTTGTTTTTTGGGGACCATTAGCTTGGACTGTTATATATGGTTTACTAATTGCTACATTTCTAACTTTAATTGTAGTGCCTATATTATTTTTCTTATCGATGAGATTAAAAATGTGGTTAAAAAGTAAGTTTTCTTCAGAAAAAAATGAAACAATAGCTATCAACACAATAATTAAAGAATAATCGCTATAATTTTTACTTAAGATGCTGTAAACTATTTAAACAAAAAAATCCGATGTCTTTGCTTCGGATTTTTTACTTTTGCAACTTATAAAACACACTATGTACAGAAGTCATAATTGCGGTGAATTAACTGCATCACATATAAATACAGAAGTAACCTTATCTGGTTGGGTTCAAAAATCTAGAGATAAAGGTTTTATTGTTTGGGTAGATTTACGCGACCGTTACGGCATTACACAACTTGTTTTTGATGAAGAACGCACCTCTAAGGACCTGCTTGAAAAAGCACAGAAATTAGGTCGTGAGTTTGTAATTCAAGTTAAAGGAACTGTAATCGAGCGTGCCTCTAAAAACCCGAATATGCCAACTGGTGATATAGAGATTTTGGTTTCAGAGTTAACTGTTTTAAATGAAGCACTCCTTCCTCCTTTTACTATTGAAGATAAAACGGATGGTGGAGAAGATATTAGAATGAAATATCGCTATTTAGACATAAGAAGAAACCCAGTAAAAAACAGTTTAATATTTAGAGCAAAAGTAACTCAAGAAGTAAGAAACTATTTGTCTAGTGATGGTTTTATAGAAGTTGAAACACCCTATTTAATTAAATCTACACCAGAAGGTGCTCGTGATTTTGTTGTGCCTTCTCGTATGAATGAAGGTGAGTTTTACGCCTTACCACAATCGCCTCAAACATTCAAACAATTATTGATGGTTGGTGGCATGGATAAATACTTTCAAATAGTAAAGTGTTTTAGAGATGAAGATTTACGTGCAGACAGACAACCAGAATTCACACAAATTGATTGTGAAATGGCATTTGTTGAGCAAGAAGATATTTTAAATATTTTTGAAGGTTTAACACGTCACTTACTAAAAGAAGTAAACGGTGCTGAAGTAGAAAAATTCCCAAGAATGCTTTACGATGATGCTATGCGTTTATATGGCAACGACAAACCAGACATTAGATTTGGAATGGAATTTGGCGAATTAAACGCAGTTGCACAACATAAAGAATTTGGTGTTTTTAATACTGCAGAATTAGTAGTTGGTATTGCAGTTCCTGGCGGAAATGCTTACACAAGAAAAGAAATTGATAAAATAATAGATTGGGTAAAGCGTCCACAAGTTGGTGCTTTAGGCATGATTTATAGTCGTTGTAATGACGATGGAAGTTTTAAATCTTCAGTAGATAAATTTTACGATCAAGACGATTTAGCAAAATGGGCAGAAGTAACTGGCGCAAAAGCTGGTGATTTAGTTTGTATATTATCTGGAGAAACAAATAAAGTACGTGCACAATTAAGTGCTTTACGTATGGAATTAGCAACACGTTTAGGCCTTAGAGATCCTAAAGTATTTGCACCACTTTGGGTAATCGATTTTCCATTGTTAGAACTAGATGAAGAAACTGGACATTATCACGCAATGCATCATCCTTTTACGTCTCCAAAACCAGGTCAAATAGAATTATTAGATACTAAACCAGGCGAAGTAAAAGCCAATGCTTACGATTTAGTGCTAAACGGAAACGAGATTGGTGGTGGATCTATTAGAATTCACGATAAAGCAACACAAGCTACTATGCTAAATCATTTAGGTTTTAGCGATGAAGATGCTAAAGCACAATTTGGATTCTTAATGGATGCTTTCGAATATGGTGCGCCTCCACATGGTGGATTAGCCTTTGGACTAGATAGATTGGTTGCTATTCTTGGCGGACAAGAAACGATTAGAGATTTTATAGCATTCCCTAAAAACAATTCTGGTCGTGATGTAATGATTGATGCTCCTGCTCCAATTGATAATGAGCAACTAACAGAACTAAGTTTAAAATTAAATTTAAAGTCTTAATTACATTTTCCTTTAAGAAAAAAACAAAAGAGTTTTGATTTTATTTCTAAATTAATACATCTTATATCTTGTGGAAGACAATTAATTAGTGTTTTTTCTAAACATTCAATTTGATTAATTTTTTAGCAATGAAATATATTATTTGGTTTTTCTTTTTAGTTTGTCTATCCTCAATAGTTTGTGGCTATGCATTAGATGTTTCATTTTCTCAAAAACTAATTGGTTTTGGTGTTCTTGGGTTGTTTTTTATTGTAATTCCATTATTTTCTTGGTACAGATGGAAAGATAAAAACCCAAAAGATTATATGCTTACTAAAGAGAATTTAGATAAAATGCGTAAAAGTGAAAAGAGGAGAAAGAGTTAGCAGTAAGTAGTCTCAGTTTTCAGTCTTAATCATAATCATTAATCCAACAATTTACACTTAGTTAAGGTTTCGTTTTTCAAGAAAAAATCGTTTTAATAATTTAGAGGCTTCTTCTTCTAGTATGCCTCCTTCAATTTTTGTTTTAGGATGTAGTCTTGTTTTTAGGTTTATAAAACCACGTTCTTCATCTCTAGCTGCATATACTATTTTAGAAATCTGACTCCAATATAAAGCACCTGCGCACATCTGGCATGGTTCTAATGTGACATAAAGCGTACAGTTTTTTAAATATTTTCCGCCTAAAAAATTTGCTGCTGCTGTAATAGCTTGCATTTCTGCATGTGCTGTAACATCGTTTAAAAGCTCTGTAAGGTTATGTGCTCTAGCTATAATTTTATCTTCTATAACTATAACAGCACCAACAGGTATTTCACCTTTATAGAAAGCTTCTTCTGCTTCTTGCAATGCTTTTTGCATAAAATAGTTATCGTCGTATGGTTTTATCATTTTATAAAAATAAAAAAAGGCAACCATAAATGGTTGCCTTTTTAATCTTTATTTAAAAACTGTTTTAGTTTTTAATAATCTTATCATTTGTATTAATATTCTCGCCTTTAATGGTAAGGATATAAACTCCAGATTGTAATGTACTAATATTTAATTGTGTATCAGAAGACAAATTAGCGTCTTGTGTTAATACGACTCTACCATTAATATCTGTTAACGTCATTGTTACTTTTCCAAAACTCTTTTTCACTTGAATGTTTAACACATCCTTAGTTGGGTTAGGGAAAATTGAGTAGCTAGCTTCGTTAAACTCATCTACACTTAATGAAGTACAATTTTGTAGACTTGGATCTGTAGCTGGAGGCATTGAAAAGTCTTCTATCTGATCTGTTCTAGATCCAGCAGATCCTTGAGCTGCATTAAGACCTACACCTCTAGCTGCAAAAGCCTCCCATATCATACACTGATCTTCTCCACCAGTTAAAGCATTATCAGCAGCTAATAAGGCATCTCTACCTTGAACGAATCCTGGATCACAGGCTTGTAACTTTAAGCCATCTAAAACTAGTTGCATTATTTTATTATTACCTCCTGTTCCATTATAAAAATCTGAATCAAAACCATATTTAGCTATATAATCCCAAGTTAAATCCCAAAGAATTGTAGACCAAATTGTACCAATACCATGAGGTTCAGATATATTTGCAACATCGTTAGTATCAATATATGTTAATGGGTTTACAGTAAAATCGTTACTGTAAGGAAATGGTCTAATCCCACCTCCATCTATAGGTTGGCTAATAGAATAAGTTGCTATACCTCTTGCTGTTTCAGGTAAGTCTGTAGCTTCCATAGTTATCATTAATCCAAACCAATCTGACCATCCTTCACCCATATCTTCGTCATTACCTAAACATCCTGCAGTAGAAGGACCTCCTGTTAATCTAATAGAAATACCATGACCATATTCGTGAGCAACTATAACATTATCAAAACTACCATCTCTCTGGAAAGGTCCAGCAGGAACTAAAGAGCCATTTATTGTTTCGCCATTATTTAAAGCTGTTAAGATTGCCTGACCGTCTGTAAGACTAATCATAATTGAAGGAATCGTTACTAGAGCTCCTTCTGCTCCTGGCCCCATGACTATAACATCTGTAAGTGCATTGTTAATAACAATTACACCAATAGCTCCGGCACTCTCTGCAGCTAATACCTTAGACCCAAATTCACATTCTCCTCTTCTTAAAACCGCTATATTTCCAGACAAAGCTCCGCTATTTAAAATTGAATCACAAGCATCATTTGGATCTGTACTTACTCCAGCATCATCATCAACTAACAAAACTAGATTCGCTGTTACAGGTGTTGTTACAGGTTGACCAAATGTTGCATACAAACCACTGTAATCGCCTGCAATAGAAGAGGTATTTATAGTTAAAGGTGAACCTGGAGGTCCTACTGCATTCCATAAAAACATAGTCATCCCTGAAGCTGCTCCATCTCCGGCCGTACCAAAAAATGCATTATTTAAACCTTGCCCATCTTGACATTCTGCAAAAATAAAATCACTTCCTAATCCACCATTTCCGTAATTATTATCTTGAAAATTACCTGACACCTCATCAAAACCATATTGGTACCATATATCATGCATAATATTATTGACATAGAATAGGTTAGTTAAAGATGCATTTAAATAACCTATTGGTTCTTGATTAAAATCTAAAGGGTCATTAAAAGTCAAAGAAGCAGTTCCTTCTGAAGAGATACCCAGATCCAGATTAGTTCCTAAAAGATCATCTAGTGCATAAACATTATTTCCTCTTGACGTAGTAAATTCTGCTCCAGCTATACCATCTGTGTCATGCCATCCAAAAGGAGAAGCAACAAGGTCGGCTGGTTCCGTAACTATTTCTCTTGATCCATCACTAGGACTTTCATTAGGAATAGCAAACACATTATAGCTAGACCCATCTACCAACATAGATGATGATGGTGAAGGCTTAAATAAATCTATCGTTTCTATTTTGCTAGTATTATGGCTATTATGATTTGTATGATTACCGTCGCCAAAATCACAACTAAGAATAAAATCATTAGTATCTAAAATTTGTCCGTTTACAGCATCTACTCTAACACTATACCAATTTTGCCCAATTAGACTACGAATACTTAAATCCCAAGCTAATTTTAGAGAACCATCTTCAGTATGTTGAAATACTAATGAAACAGGAATATCGTACTTTGATACATTTCCATTACTAAACACATAATTATTATTGGTGTTGCTAATTGTGGATAAATTAGAAACACTTCCTAAATTATATTCATTAACTGCAACATTAATTGCAGCTTCAGCATTGATAACAGGTGTAACAGTATTAACCTTAGAAGATATGTCTTGTATTAAACCATTAGCATAGTAGAAAACAAAATTATCTCTAACCGCAACACTTGAAATAGCATTATGTATTTTAACACCTTGATAGGCTTGATTTACATAAACATGATTAATTCTAGTTTTTTTAGAAAAGTAAGAATCACTCACCAATAAATTTGATATATCGGATTCAGACAATTCATATTTATCTTTATTCTGGTTTAACCAGGTTTTAATTAACAAACCAAATTCATTGTCTTCTAAATTATTTTGTGCCTGTCCTAATTGGAATAGAAATAAAGACAAAAAGGCAAATACACCTATAATATAATTTTTACTCATAACATTGTTTATTTATTTTACGATATTTGTAATATGTCGCAAATATAACTTGTGTCTTACAATTATTATAATTTTTCTCAACATTTATTGAGAATTCAATCACTTTTAATACCTTTTCTCAATAATTTTACATTTTAAACAATCTAAATAATGCAAAATCAATCATTAAATGATATAGATTATATTGCGTCTTTAAAAACGTTAAAAAAAGAAAAACTCCCTTTTTTAGCAAAAGAACTTCGCACATTTATTATTGAAGCAGTGGCCGCAAAAGCAGGTCATCTAGGTTCAAGTTTGGGTGTTGTAGAATTAACAATCGCATTACATTATGTTTTTAATACTCCCAAAGACGAATTAATTTGGGATGTTGGCCATCAAGCTTATGGACATAAAATATTAACTGGAAGGAAAAAACAATTTCATACTAATAGGCAGAAAAATGGTATTAGTGGTTTTCCAAAACGTAACGAAAGTAAATTTGACAGTTTTGGTGTTGGACATTCTTCTACTTCCATTTCTGCAGCTTTAGGAATGGCTATAGCTTCCAAATTAAAAGGCGATTTTAAAAAGCAGCATATTGCAGTAATTGGTGATGCTTCTATTGCTAGCGGAATGGCTTTTGAAGGCTTAAATCACGCAGGAGTTACAAATTGTAACTTGCTCGTTATTTTAAATGATAATGCCATTGGTATTGATCCTAGTGTTGGTGCTTTAAAACAATATTTAACAAACGTTAAAAAGGGAACCCAAAAACAAGATAATATTTTTGAAGCTTTAAACTTCGATTATTCTGGTCCTATCGACGGACACGATTTACCGCTTTTAATTTCGGAATTAAAACGATTAAAAACAGTTAAAGGCCCAAAATTTCTACATGTAATTACAACAAAAGGCAAAGGTTTACGCCAAGCAGAAGAGAACCAAGTTACTTATCATGCTCCTGGAAAATTTAATGCTAAAACTGGAGATTTGTATGACAAAACTGAAACTGTTCTGCCTCCAAAATTTCAAGATGTTTTTGGACATACTATTGTAGAATTAGCAAAACAGAATAAAAATATTATTGGCATTACACCTGCTATGCCTACTGGAAGCTCTTTAAAGTATATGATGGAAGAAATTCCTGAGCGCGCTTTCGATGTAGGTATTGCAGAGCAACATGCCGTAACACTTGCAGCTGGAATGGCAACTCAAGGTATATTTCCATTTTGTAACATTTATTCTACTTTTTTACAACGTGCTTACGATCAAGTTATACATGATGTTGCTATCCAAAATTTACCTGTAATTTTTTGTTTAGATCGTGCTGGTTTAGTTGGCGAAGATGGTGCCACACATCATGGTGTTTTTGATATTAGTTATCTACGCTGTATTCCAAACTTAATTATTTTTGCGCCTAGAAATGAAATTGAATTACGAAACATTATGTACACTGCTCAACTAGGTTTAAAGCACCCAATTGCTATTCGTTATCCTCGTGGGCGTGGTACTATAATCGATTGGAAACAACCATTTTTTAAGATTGAAATTGGTAAAGCCGAAATAATAAAACAAGGTGAAAATTTAGTAGTTTTAACTATAGGAACCTCAGCGAATACAATAGAAAAAGCGATTGGATTATCTAAAAAATTAAAGACTATTTCGCATTACGATATGCGTTTTATTAAACCTCTTGATGAAAACTTACTTCATACTATTTTTAAAACACACAATACCATTATAACAGTTGAAGACAATGCAATAAAAGGTGGTTTTGGTAGTGCTATTTTAGAGTTTGCTGCGGAGCATAACTATAAAAATAATATTTATATTAAAGGCATTCCAGATACTTTTATAGAACATGGCACTGTTACCGAATTACATGAATCTGTTGGTTTGGATGTAAAAAGTATCTTAGCTTTTATTTTAGAAAAGCTAGATTAAATACTAAAGCCTTTTATTTTTTTATATTGAATAATCGCTTGACTATCACTCAATAGAGAGATGTAGTGGCAAACATTTAAAAGCCTTTCGTATAAACTTTCTTGATTCGTATTAATTGTTTTTGGAAGGCTTTTTAAAATTAATTTGTCATAATTAGAAGCCGTATTATCGTAACAATTATTAACAGCATTAGTGTAGGTTTCTAATAAAGTGTTTAAAACACCATATCCAGCAATTTCTTTATCTAAAACTTCTGTAGATTGGTAAATTTTCTCAACACTTAATTTAATAATGTCATTAATTTGAGCTTCATATTTACTTTTATCTAACAATGCTTCACTAAAAGTTCCTGCTAAAATGGCTTCTTCATTTTTCATAAACATGTCTATAGCTTCATCTATTAAAGCTCCAATAGCTAAAGCTCTTAAATAACTTACACGATCTTCTGTATTAGAAAGTGCGTGATATTTTTTAGTTTTAATTTTATCTCTAACTAAATTTATTAGATACTCTAAGGCAAAGGCTTCTGGTATTAGACCTAGATTAATACCATCTTCAAAATCTATAATTGTATAGCAAATATCGTCTGCAGCTTCTACTAAAAAGGCTAGAGGATGTCTTGCATAGCTAATATCTTTCTCACTTCTTTTCTCTAATCCTAATTCTTGAACTACATCTTTAAAAGCATCTTTTTCACTCTGAAAAAACCCATACTTTTTATCTGCAATATGCTTAGTTGGTTTTTTAGGTAAAGACTCTTTTGGGTATTTTATAAAAGCTCCCAATGTGGCATAACTTAAACGCAAACCTCCTTCTCTACCATCTCTACTTTCTGTTACAATTTTAAATCCATTAGCATTTCCTTCAAAATCACATAAATCTTGAAATTCTTTTTTACCTAATTTCAACTTATGTTTTTTTCCTTTACCAGACTTAAAAAACTCACCTATAGCTTTCTCTCCAGAGTGTCCAAAAGGTGGATTTCCTATATCGTGAGCCAATGCTGCTGCTGCAACTATTGCTCCAAAATCATGAGTTTGGTAACCATGAATACTTTGTAAATGCGGATGTTTTTCTAATAATTTTTGGCCAACACGTCTTCCTAGAGACCTACCTACAACACTAACTTCTAAACTGTGCGTTAAACGTGTGTGTACAAAATCTGTTTTAGATAATGGTATTACCTGTGTTTTGTCTTGAAGGCTTCTAAATTCTGAAGAAAAAATAATACGATCGTAATCAACTTCGAAACCTAAACGTGTTTCGTCTTGTTCTTTTCTTAATCTTTTATTTGTATCACCAAAACGTTTTAGAGAAAGTAGTTGTTCCCAATTCATAGTATAGTATTAAGTGACTGCAAGATAACAAACTCATGTTAATTTAATGTTTCCAAATTAAAATTAAGAATCGTTTAGGTAACATTTATCTAACCTTTTAATGAAATAGGTTTAACACCTAGTTAACCTAAACTTTACAAGTCCATAGTTTCTTTGTGCAAAGAAATTAAAACAAAAAATGAAACAATTTTCACTAACTATTTTATTATTCACTTCGTTATTTTCAATGGCTCAAAACACTGGTTCTTTATCAGGTAAAGTTTTAGACAAAGATTTTAACAATATGTCTATGCCTCAGGCAAATATTTCTATAGAAAGCACTTCTAAAGGCACCACTTCAGATTTTGACGGATTATTCTCTATTTCTAATCTAGAATCTGGAAATTACACAGTAACTATAAGTTTTATAGGTTACAAATCGCAAAGTATTCCAGTTACTATAATTGCAGGAGAAGATAAAGTAATAGAAGTTTCTTTAGCCTCAAGCACTGCTTCCTTAGATGAAGTAGTAATACAAACTACAACAAAACGTGAAAGCGAAACTGCTCTATTGCTAGACCAAAAGAAAGCCGCAGAGATTAAGCAAAGTATTGGTGCAGACGAACTATCCAGAAAAGGCGTTAGTGATGCTGCTGGAGCAGTTGCTAAAATCTCTGGAGTATCTAAACAAGAAGGTTCTAGTAATGTATATGTTCGCGGATTAGGAGATCGTTATTTAAATACTACTCTAAATGGACTAGCATTACCATCTAACGACGTTAATAAAAAGAATATTAATTTAAATCTTTTTGCTTCAGATTTAATAGAAAACGTTTCAATAAGTAAAGCATATTCGTCTAAGTTTTATGGTGATTTTGCTGCTGGAAATGTAGATATTACTTCTAAAAACTACAAAGGAAAAGGTTTCTTTGATATTACTACTGGATCAGGAATAAACACCAGAGCTGTAGGACAAAACTTTGTAAGGAATGAAGGTTCTGGATATTTTGGGTATTATGGTAGATATGCCCACAATCCATTTGCTGTTATTCTATCACACGGTGTAGATCCTGTAAATGTTAATTCTCCAATAAACGTAAGTTATGGAGCTTCTGGAGGTAAATCTTTTAATTTTGAAAACGGTTCACGCCTAAGTCTATTTGCTACTACATCTTTTGATAATGATTATGAATATAGAAAAGGAAAAGTAGTAGATTTCTCTACTGTTTTTAACAAAATATTTCCAGAGTCTGAAGAATTTGAATATTCAACAACTACAACTGCGCTATTGAATGTTAATTATAGAATTGATAACAACAATACCTTAAAGTTTAACGCGATGTTTATTAATAGTTCTTCAGATGAAGTTGGATACTATGGTATTGGCGGAAACGGCTTTAATAGAGATGCACAGTCATTAGTAAACGATGAAATAGGTTTCTACCAGCAAAACATTCAGTTTAATCAAGATTTAATTTACGTTAATCAAATACTTGGTAATCATGAATTTGATAATCTAGAATTAGATTGGGCCATTGGTTACAATAGAGTAAATGCTCATGAGCCAGACAGAAAGCGTTTCAGTTTAGAAAACTATCAATTTTCTTTAGATAACGACGCATCAACAAATGCTATCTTTTTTAATAATGTAGATTTTGATAACCAACGTTATTTTCAAGACATTGAAGATGAAGAATTAAACAGTCGTTTAAATTTAGCCTACACTTTAAATGAAAACACGAAATTAAATTTTGGTTTAAACGGAAGATCAAAAACGCGTGATTTCGAAAACATTCGCTACGGTTACGATATTGTAGATAGCAATACCACTATTTCAAATCCAAATAACTTAAACAGCATATTTAATTTAGGTAATCTTAACTTAAATAATAATGGCCTTTACGACATTAAAGTTATTAATGCAGCTGTTCCAGAATATGGTAATACTAATGCTCCAGGAGCTCCAGAAAATACTTATTCTGGGAAATTAAATATTTTTGCTGGTTATGCAAATGCAGAATTAAAATTTGGAGATAAATGGTTATTTGTACCTGGTGCAAGAATAGAATCTTTTGAGCAAAGCATTGTTTACGATGTTATTAATTTACCTGCAAACGAGCCTGGTTTTAGAGAAACAGAAAACACATTCTTTTTACCAAGTTTAAGTATTAAATACGCTTTAAATGATGACCAAAATTTACGCTTTTCTGCAAGTAAAACGATTTCTACTCCAGAGTTTAAAGAAATGGCTCCTTTTGTTTACGAAGGTGTTGCACAACGTATTGGTGGTAATCCAGACTTATTAAATAATCCATCATTCTCTACTGTTTATAATGTAGATTTTAAATATGAATGGTTTATGTCAAGAGCAGAATTATTCGCTGTTTCTGTTTTTGCGAAACAAATTAATGATCCAATAAACTTAGTTATTGCTAATGATGCTACAGGTACGCAACGTTATTTTAGAACAGGAGATAAAGCCTCTATTATTGGTATAGAATTAGAAGCAAGAAAAACGATTTTACAAAATGCAGATGAAGACGCAATATTATCAGCCGGATTAAATGTTGCCTATATGCATACAGAGCAAGATTTAAAAAGTTCTACAGGTTTATATTCTTCAACTTTAGATAGAAAAGATGAGTTGCAAGGTGCTTCACCTTTATTAATAAATGCAGATATAAGCTATACACCAACTATTAGCGAAAACTTTAAACCTACTGCAAACTTAGTATTTTCTTATTTTTCAGATAGAATATCAGCTTTAGGTTCTGGACAATTAGGAAATATTATTGAAAAAGGAATTCCTACTTTAGATTTTGTTTGGAGAAACAAAATAAAATCAAACTTCGAAGTTAATTTAAGTGCTAAAAATCTATTGGACCCAAGTATTAAACGTGTAAGAGAAAAAACTTCTTTTGGAGATATTACACTTTCAGAATACAAGAGAGGTATGGATTTAAGCCTTCAATTAAAATATAAATTTTAAAAAAAAAATCAAAAAACAGTAAACTAAAAATTTAAACTATGAAACGTAATTTATTATTTGGCTTAACCATAGCCTCAATGCTATTTACAGCATGTTCTACAGACGATACAGCAGATGTTATATTAAATATAAATAATGCTGGAAACACAGGTTCAACAGGAACTACAATTTCTGGAACCTTTACTAGTAACTTAACTCTAGAAGCTGGAACAGATTACACACTAAACGGCTCATTAATTATGGCCTCTGGAACAACACTAACAATTCCAGCTGGAACAACAATTAAAGCTTTGGCACAAGGTAGCGATGTCTACATTGCCATTTCTCAAGGTGCAAAAATAAATGCTTTAGGTACTGCTGCTAATCCAATAGTACTAACGTCTAACGCATCTAATCCAGAAGCTGGAGATTGGGGAGGATTAATTGTTTTAGGTAGAGCTCCTATTAATTCTGTTTCTGGATCTTCTACATCAACTTCGGAAATTGCAAGTTTACCTTATGGTGGAACTGATGCTGGAGACGACTCTGGATCTATTAGTTATATGAGAATTGAATATTCTGGTGGTTCTGCAGATGGACAGTCTGAAAATAACGGGTTCTCATTTTACGCTGTAGGAAACGGAACATTAGTAGAATACATTCAAGCCTTTGAAGGTAAAGATGATGGTATTGAATTTTTTGGAGGTACAGTAAATGTAGATTTCGTTTCTGTAGTAAACGCTCAAGATGATTCCATAGATTGGACAGAAGGTTACACTGGAATTATTACAAATGCTTACGTTAAGCATGGTACAGATCACGATAAAGGTATTGAAGCAGATGGATTTAATACAGATATAGGAAATAACTCAAGTCCTGTTTTTTGGTCTAAGCCTACTGTAAATAATTTAACAATAATAGGAAATGGATCTTCCACTGGAAACGAAGCTATTAGATTAAGAGCTGGAACGCAAGGCATCTTTAATAATATTTCTATTCAAGGATTTGCTGAAGGTTTTGACCTTGATGGAGACCAAGGAGACTCACCAACTGGAGCTGGTGTTTTAAGTAACAATTTACAAGTTACAGATGTTTTATTTACCGATGTTACTTTAAAATTGAAAAACGATACAGGCGAAACATTTACTGAATCAGATTTTATCTCTGGTGATGGAAATGGAACTGGAACTAACTACTCTTCTTGGAGCACAGGTTGGACTGTAGAATAAATATAAAATAGTCTAAAACAAAAAAGCATCTTCATAATGAAGATGCTTTTTTAATTCTTTAATTTCAATACTCTAATTGCTATTGGCAACTGGAAATTTTATTTCCCATTCGCTAACATTAGCAATAACGTTATTGTTATAATCTACTTCTTTAAGAGTGGTTTTATTCCAAAAGAACCACTTGCCGACTTTTTTACCATTATCATAATTTGCTGAAATTTGTTTCTTGCCTTGTGTGTTATAACTAAGCCACTCTCCTTGTAATTTACCATCTGTAGTGTAAGCACCAGTTTGGCTTACAACTCCATTGTCATGATAATAAACAACTCCAATTAAATTAGTGTCTTTGTTAAGTTTTAAATCTCGCTTTTCTTGGGCGAAAGTTGCCACAGCAATTAAAAAGGCAATTGAGAATAAAATTGATTTTTTCATAATTATGGGTTTTAACATTACAACCATAAAGATAAGAGTTACATAACATTTAAGCAACTATTACGTAACATTAAATTAACATTGAATATATAAATAGTTGTTTACTAACTTATTAACAATGAAACTTTAACATAAAAAGCTTAATAATTACTTAATATTAGGGTTACATTAAGTTTAAATTCATTAACCATCTTTGTAAGGTCTTAAGACAAAACAATTAGTATTTCATATAATCTATTAGTTTTTGTCGACTACATTATTGTGATTTCTAATGAGACTGCTTTAGGCCAAAGCAGTCTTTTTTTAATTAAAAAATCACTCAAAATTAATCATTTAGAAACATTAAGTTAACATTAAAATCGGTTATTTGTATCGACAAAAAACTAATACTTATAATGAAACTTAAAATTACCCTTACTGCATTATTGCTATGCGCTTACATTTCAACAAACGCTCAAGAAATTAGTGACACTTCTTTCGGAAAAGGCTTAATTAACTTTACAGCTAAAGACAGCTCTTTTAGTGTAAAATTCGCACCTCGTTTTCAAGTGCGCTCTATGTCTTCTTGGGATCATGATGGAAACCAATACGACAGCCCAGAACACAATTTTATTGTACGTCGTGCACGTTTAAAATTTGATGGTTTTGCATACAGTCCTAAATTAAAATATAAGCTAGAATTAGGACTCTCTAATAGAGATGTTTCTGGAGCTAATGATTTTAATAGAAACACACCACGTATAATTCTAGATGCAGTTATTATGTGGCAGTTTGCTAATAATTGGGAACTTTGGGCAGGACAAACAAAACTTCCTGGTAACGTAGAGCGTGTAGTATCTTCTGCTAATCTTCAATTAATAGACCGTTCGTTATTAAATAGTCGTTTTAATATAGATCGTGATTTGGGTTTACAATTACGTCATAAATCTAACTTAGGTGGTAATTTTTTAATGCGTGAAAAAATAGCAATTACTCAAGGTGAAGGACGTAACGTTTCCGAAGGAAATGAAGGTGGTTTACAATATACTGCACGTGTGGAATTTTTACCTTTTGGTGCTTTTAAATCTAAAGGCGATTATGTACAGGCAGCAATAAAAAAAGAAGAAACACCTAAGTTAATGGTTGGCCTTACTTATAATTTTAACGAAGATGCAGTTAGAGAAAGAGGTTTTGCTGGTGACTATCTATTTCGTAGCGATGGATCACTTTATGAAACTAACCAAACTACTGTATTTGCAGATGTCATGTTTAAATACAAAAATTTCTCTTTTATGGGAGAATATGCAAAACGTAGCGCTGAAAATGAAATTGCAGTAGATTTAGATGGTATTACTCCAACAGGTGATATTGTTTTAACTGGTAACGCTTTAAACTTACAGGCTGGTTATATGCTTAAAAGCAACTATGAAATAGCTGGACGATTTACAACGGTAGATTATGAAACTATTACTGGAAGACTTCCTGAAGAACAGTACACGTTAGGTGCTTCAAGATATATAGTTGGACACAAGCTAAAAGTACAAAGCGACATAAGCTACACAACTGTTGATGGAAACGAAGACAATATTACCTTTAGAATTGGTTTTGATATTCATTTCTAATAACTAAATAATAACATTTAGATAACATAACACTCAATATCACTATTGATATTTGTAAACTTAAATTAATTAAAGACTATGGATAATATTTACTTATTTATGTTAATTGCCATTACAATTCTAGCAGTAGCAGATATTGTAGTTGGTGTTAGTAATGACGCGATTAATTTCTTAAACTCTGCCATTGGATCCAAAGCCATTTCTATGCGAACTATTATGATAGTTGCTAGTTTAGGTATTTTTATTGG
>NZ_JALZVX010000123.1 GCF_023299985.1 Lacinutrix sp.
TGTAACACCAAAAGGAACTTCTATTTCTGTAAAAAACCTGTTTTATAATATTCCAGCGAGACGTAATTTTTTAAAATCGACTACAGTAGAAACACGCCATATTGTAGACGAGTTTCATCGCGTTGCTTTAGCGCATCCTAATATTGGATTTGCAATGTTTCATAATGGAAGTGAAACGTTTAACCTTCCAGAAAGTAATTATAGACAACGAATAGTAAATATCTTTGGTACAAAAACTAACGAAAAATTAGTGCCTGTTGAAGAAGATACCGAAGTGCTTAAAATCTCAGGTTTTGTTGGTAAACCAGAATTTGCAAAGAAAACTAGAGGAGAGCAATTCTTTTTTGTAAACGATAGATTTATAAAAAGTGCTTATTTAAATCATGCCATTGGTTCTGCGTTTGAAGGGCTTTTAAAAGATGGAGCACATGCTAGTTATTTTTTAAATTTAACTGTAAATCCGCAAACCATAGATATAAATATTCATCCTACAAAAACAGAAATTAAGTTTGACGATGAGCACACGCTGTATGCTATTTTACGCTCTTCAGTAAAGCATAGTTTAGGACAATTTAATATTGCGCCAGTTTTAGATTTTGAACGCGATGCTAATTTAGATACACCATATAGCTATCAGCAAAAAGGTTCGCCATCTGTTGAGGTAAATAGAAGTTTTAATCCGTTTAGCGATGATAAATCATCTCATGCCACTGTAAGTACTTCATATAAAAAAGAAAAAACACAAGGTTCTAATTGGGAAGGTTTGTATGTTGGTTTAGAATCTAAAGGAACGAAAACACAGCAAGATTTTAGCGAAGTTCATTTTGAAAGCGATAATAAAAGCGAATCGATTTTTAATAACGAAAATCAAGTAGAGCAGAAGCAGAGTACGTATCAGTTTCATAATAAATACATTGTAAGTACTATAAAGTCTGGTTTATTATTAATAGATCAACATCGTGCGCACCAACGTGTGTTGTACGAAGATTTTTTAAAAAACATGACGATTAAAGAAGCCATGAGTCAACAATTGTTGTTTCCATTACAACTTCATTTTTCGCCTCAAGAAATTGAAATTATTAATCAGTTAAAGACAGATTTAGAACATACAGGTTTTATTTTTCAAACTATAAAAAATGAGTTGGTAGAAATATCTGGTGTTCCAGTAAGCGTCCCAGAAAGTGAAGTTTCTATTATTTTAGAGCAACTAATAAGCGACGTGGAAAACGAAGTGCCAGACAGTAATTTTAGTGCAACAGATTTATTAGCAAAATCTCTAGCAAAAAGCTTAGCTATAAAAACAGGACAAAGTTTAACGATTATGGAACAGGAGCATTTGGTGAATTCACTTTTTGCGTGTAAGGAACCTAATGTGTCTCCAACCAATAGAGCAACTTTTATTACCATGACTGTTGATGAGTTGGATAGAAAATTTGTATAGAGGATAATAGAAGAAAGGTTTCCATTTTAAAGGAAATAAAAAATATTTTTTAATGAACAATATAACAGACACAGTAAAACATTTATTAATTATTAATGTAATAATGTTTGTAGCTACATTGGTAATTGGTGAAGCGCAATTTATAGATTTATTTGCCTTACATTATCCAGATAATAGTGTTTTTAAGCCTTGGCAGGTTGTAACACATATGTTTATGCATGGTGGCTTTATGCACCTAGCATTTAATATGTTTGCATTATGGATGTTTGGTAGCGCTGTAGAACAACGTTTAGGTAGTAAAAAGTTTCTTATTTTATACTTTACAGCAGGATTTGGTGCTGTATTATTTCAATTAGGTTTCTATTATTTTGATTATTCTACAATTCTTCCAGAATTACAAGCATCTGGTTTACCTATTGAAGCGATTATAGATTATTTTAAAACAGGAAGTAGCAATTTGTCTGTTACACCATTACAAAACGAACAGATAAATGATGCTTTTAGTATATATAATTCTACAATGGTAGGAGCTTCGGGATGCATAATGGGTGTTTTGGTAGCTTTTGGAATACTAAATCCAAATTCAGAATTAATGTTAATTTTCTTACCAATACCAATTAAGGCTAAATATTTTATTCCTTTAGTTGTTGGCTACGACATCGTTTCTGGTTTTTTAGGTAGTCCTTCAGTTTTTGGAATGAATATAGCACATTGGGCTCACGTTGGTGGAGCCGTTTTAGGTCTAATAGCTATGCTGTTTTTAAAGAAAAACACGTTTAACAAGTATAGAATAGATTAAGAAAAATGAGTCAATTACAAAGTCTAAAATATAAGTTTAAGAACCTTAATGTACTTGAGAAAATAATAGCTATTAATGTTGCTATATTTTTACTTGTTATAATTTTTAAACCATTTATTACAGGAGCTTTAAATTACTTGGTATTGCCACCAAATTTTAGTGATGCTTTAATGCAACCTTGGTCTATAATTAGTTATGCTTTTTTGCACTATAAGTTATTACACTTGGCTTTTAATATGATTTGGTTATACTTTTGTGGTAAGCTTTTTCTTAATTTGTTTAAAGCTAAAATGGCTTTAAATTTATACTTTCTTGGCAGTATAGTTGGTGGTTTAACCTTCTTATTGTTTTACAATTTATTTCCAGGCTATTTTGCAGATAGATATTTTCCGTTAATTGGCGCAAGTGCTGCTGTAAGGGCTATTTTTATCTTTTTATGTGCTTATATGCCAAATAATGAAGTACGATTAATAAATTGGAATATTAAAATTTGGTACATAGGAGCCGTTTTAATTGTGTTCGATTTTATTGGACTATCAGGTGAAAATGCTGGTGGAAGTTTAGCACATTTAGGAGGTGCGCTTTTAGGTTATGTTTATGCAAAACAATTAGTAAAAGGTAATGATATTGGTAAAGGCTTTGAACGTTTATTAGATACTATTAATAGTTGGTTTAAACCTAATAAAAAAAGAAATCTTAAAACAGTTTACAAAGATAAATCTAAAGTTGGTGGTTATACTAAAGGTGAATTTAACGAGTTTAATAATCAAAAAAAGATAGATGTTATTTTAGATAAAATAAGTAAAAGTGGTTACGAAAGCTTGACTGCTAAAGAAAAACAGTTTTTATTTAAAGCAGGAAAATAATTGTGAAGTGATTTAAACTTTTTACATTTAAGCGAAAAGGATAATTTTTTAACGAGTGGAAAAAGTTTATATCACTTCTATAGAACAAATAAAAGTATAGCATGCGAAAATTAAAATTTTTCGAGAAAATAATGTTCTTCTGCAACTCTGTTGTGGCTTTTGTTTTATTGTTATCTTATGTGTTACCACTATTACCTCCAAAGACATTTGCAGCATTGTCTGTACTAGGTTTAGGTGTGCCTTTTTTAATTTTATTAAACACCTTATTTTTTGTTTATTGGTTAGTAAAAATAAAAAAACAACTGCTTCTGCCTTTATTTGTATTAGCCATTGGTTATTTTGTTTTTGGTTCTTTGTATAAGTTTTCAGAATCTAAAACCATAGATAATAAAAACAATATCTCCATTATGAATTACAATGTAAGGCTCTTTAATCTTTACAAATGGATACCTAATGAAGATACTGAAGAGAAGCTAGTTAATTTTATAAAATCTGAAGCTCCAGATATTTTAGCCTTGCAAGAATACCATCCACGAGAACGTACAAAGTTGTCTTTTTACAAGTATAAATATGAAAAGCTTTTAGGTGAAAATAAAAAATACGGACAAGCCATTTTCTCAAACTATCCTATTATTAACTCTGGTTCTATAGCATTTCCAGACACTTTTAATAATGCAATTTACATAGATATAGTAAAAGCTAAGGATACTATTAGAGTTTATAATATTCATTTACAATCTTTACGTATAGACCCAAAAGTTGAAAAACTAACTACCGAAGAATCTGAAAAATTATTTAAAGGCGTTGGTAAAACGTTTAAAATCCAGCAGTTTCAAACGGAGTTGTTTTTAAAACACACAAAAGGTTGCAAGTATAAAATGATTATTTGTGGCGATTTTAATAACACTGCCTTTTCGTATGTTTACAAACAGATAAAGGGTAATTTAAACGATACTTTTAATGAAGCTGGAAATGGTTTTGGTAGAACGTACGACTTTAAATTTCTTCCAATGCGTATAGATTTTATTTTTGCAGATCCTGCTTTTAAAATCAACGGTTTTAAAACCTATGATGTTGAATATTCAGACCATTATCCTATTATGACTAAGGTTAGTGTTGTTAAATGATAATTGGCATATTACCAGCTCATCATCCAGCAATCTATAGCATCAGCCAGAATATGAATACATAAACCTAAACCTATCCATCTTGTTCTCTTCGAAAAAACTAAAAACAAGTACAACGGAATTAAATAGTAACTGTGTAACGGATGAAAATCAATACTACAACGGTTGGCTTCAAATATAGGGTTTGCTAACAAATGATCGAAGTCTATTAATAGGCCTAAAATCATTATTAAGTAGGCTTTTTTCCATTTAGATTTAAAGTATAATAATGCAACAATTAAAGGTAGTAAAAAGTGAATACCATAATGTATTATTGGTTGTACCATTAAAAAACATTTTGAGATTCTAAATAAGTAATGGCATTTGTGCCTTCGTTAAAAAGTAAATCGAGGATACTTAAGTTATTAATATAGCCATGTTTAGAATAGAATACCTGAGTGTATGGATTTAAAGAAATAATGTTTTCTTTCTTGGCATTTACTAAGCCTCTAAAATCTTTTAAATCCTTAGTTTCTTTTTCAAAAACGGTAGTTTTAGAAATGGTTATTTCTATTTGAAGGCATTCGCAAATAACTTCTAAGCATTTTAAATTAAAGTCTAAAATAGTATCAAAATGTTCTGTGAAGAGTGGTTGCAATTCATCTATATAAAACTCGTAATAAGGAGAAGTTCTATAGGCAGATTCTAAAGATTTCCAGTGGTTTTCTTGCCATTTATAGTTATTAGCAATTTTTACTTCGCTGTGTTTTTGTCTGTTTTTCTGACTAAAAACAACAGGAACACTTAGTTGTAATTTTCCGTTTGCAGCATAAATGTAGCAACGGTTTCTATAGGTTTGTTTTTGGTAATTATCTTGAGTTTCTATAACCACACGTTCTGCTTTCACCATTGCTACAAATGTAGCTATAGTAGGAAAGTATGTTGGGTGGATAAGTGCGTTCATTTGTTGATACGTTTATTTTGTCATTCCTACGAAGGCAGAAATCCATTTTAAAAATTAATATTTAAACAAGTGGATTCCTGCCTTCGTAGAAATAACAAGTATCATTTTTAAACAGTTTTCTTCTTACGCTTTCTAAAACGATTAAAAGCAATTAAGCCTCCAATTAGTAATAGTACAGGAATTATATAAGATTTTATTTTTCCTGTGCCATGAACAGTTGTAAAGAGTCTATTCCAACGTATTTTCTTTTTAATAGTATCAATACTCATCCAAACTAGAACAGGCTTTCCTACAACGTGATCAAACGGTACAAATCCCCAATATCTTGAGTCGATTGAGTTTTGTCTATTGTCTCCCATCATCCAATAGTAATCTTGTTTAAAAGTGTAACTCGTAGCTACTTCTCCATTAATTAAAACTTGATTACCTCTAGAAGTAATTGTATTTCTCTCGTATTCTCCAATAACACGTTTGTATAATGGATAATTTTTTATTGTTAAATCTAAAGACTCTCCTTTTTTAGGAATGTAAATAGGTCCAAAATTGTCTGCTGTAAATGTGAATTCAGAATCTTGTGGGAATAAACGTGTGTCTGGTGTTTCAGAGTTTACTTTTTCTAATGAAATAACACTTGGATCTTTAGCCACTTTTATTGCTAATTCTTCTGTCATATTACCAATATAATTGGTTTTTGCTACAGACATTTTTAAACGATTAAAAAAGCGTTGTGTAATTTTACCGGAAACTTCAGATTTAAGAGAATCTCTGCTTACAACCTTAAGGTCTATAGCATTATTAGTATTAATAAAATCTTTAATTTTAGGGTCTTTTAAATACTTGTTTTCTATATAATAAGTTTCGTAGCCGCTAGTTTCGGTTATTTCATATTTATTAAATAACTGTCTAATATCACCTTTGGTTTTTACATTATAAAAGAATTGTAAACGCGCTCTATCTGGCAATACATTTTTTGTTCCATTTATGAAAACATGACCTTCTTTTAATTCTAATTGATCTCCAGGAATACCAACGCAACGTTTAACTAAGTTAGTTTTCTTGTCTATTGGTTTGTAGTAGTTTCTGTCTGGTGTAAAATCATTCATGTCCAACAATGTATCTGCTGGTTGATTGAATACTACAATATCATTTCGTTTTATGTTTTGAAAACCAGGCAATCGCATATATGGCAATTGTAGTTTGTTTTTCCAAGAGGTTTTGCGTTCTTCATATTTATCATTAAACACATAAGATTTTATTTTTGTTTTAGGAATAGAATCATGAACCATAGGCAAGCCAACAGTAGTCATTGGTACTCTGGCACCATAATGAAACTTACTTACAAATAGAAAATCGCCTACTAATAATGTTTTTTCTAATGAAGATGAAGGTATAACAAATGGTTGCATAACGTAAGTATGAACAATTGTGGCAGCTACAATTGCAAAAAGGATTGAACTAATCCAATCTCCTGCGCTACTTCCCGAAATTAAATCTCTATTTTCAACATAATTAACATCTGCAAAATAGTTTAAATAAAAGTTATAAAAGCCTAAGCTAATAATAGCTAAAAAGGTATCTAAAGTCGAGTTTTTACCAAAACTTCTAGCTGTTTCTACCCAAACAACAGGAAGCATAATAAGATTTACAATTGGTAAGAATAGGAGTATAGTCCACCACCAAGGTCTGTTAATTATTTTCATTAAAATAACAGCATTGTAAACAGGCACAAAAGCTTCCCAAGCTTTGTGTCCAGCTTTAATGTATAGTTTCCAAGTACCTAAACCATGAATTACTTGTATTATTAGTAAAAATAGTATCCACTGACTTCCTGACATAATTTGTTTTTTTTATATAATTAGCTATAGGTCTTATCAATCTATGCAAATGTTACAATTTAATTTTTCGTTAACCAATATTTAACACATCTTTCATTGTAAAAATGCCTGTTTTTCCAACAAGCCATTCTGCAGCGACAACAGCACCTAAAGCAAAGCCTTCACGATTGTGTGCAATGTGTTCTATTTTTATAGTATCTACTTCATTTTTGTAGGTAATATTGTGAGTTCCTGGTACCTTTTCTATACGTTTTGCAGTAATAGGAAGTACTTTGTTTTCGCTACCATCTAATTGCCAAGATTGGTAGTTTTTACTGTTTTCTATTATATCTTCTGCTAAAGAGATTGCTGTACCACTTGGCGCATCTAGTTTTTGTGTATGATGAATTTCTTCAATATCAACCTTGTAGTCTTCTAAAGTAGACATCATTTTAGCTAGTGTTTTATTGAGCTCAAAAAAGATGTTTACGCCTAGACTAAAATTTGAAGCATAGATAAAAGCACCTTTTTTTTGTTGGCATAATGCAACAATTTTATCATAATCATCTAACCAACCTGTTGTACCAGAAATTACAGGAATGTTATTGTTTATACAATTAGAAATATTATTAAAAGCAGCATTAGGAACACTAAAATCTATAGCAATATCTGCTTTTGTGATTTCAGAGGTAACAGCTTCTGAAGTTTTTATTACAACCTCATGACCACGACTTAAAGCAATAGCTTCAATTGTTTTTCCCATTTTACCATAGCCTAGTAAAGCGATTTTCATAATTTGTTTTTTGTGTTTCCGTAAACTTGGAAATCTTTTTTTTATTCCTTTATTTATACTGAACTTGTTTCAGTAAAAGCGAAAATGGTGTTTATTCTAGTCTAGCTTAAAACTCATTGTTAAGCCAACGCGACCTTTATTATCGTACTCGTCTATTTTGTAATGTGGTTTAAAACTTAAATTATCATCTACATTATATTGTAATAAATGTGCATCTACATTGGCATCTATAATATTTAGAGCATACAAGCCAACGGTTACTAAAAGTGATAGTTCTTGGTTTCTTCTAAACGATTTTTGCGCTTCTATTAAACCGTCATTTGTAAGCCTATCCTGAAACTCATCATCATTAAAACCTGCTAATCTACGTTTGAAAGCATCGCGTACACGATTGTATTGGTTGTTATTGGTAATGTAAAAGTAAACACCAGTACCAAGAGCTGCATAAACTACAGGGATTTTCCAATATTTTTTATTGTAAGCTTGACCTAATCCAGGCAAAACTGCAGATAAAAAAGCAGCTTTGGCAGGACGTAATGGGTCTATTTCTTTGCGCACCAATCCTGTAGAGTCTATTTGTTCAATAACCAATCCTTCTACCTTTTCTTTAGGCTGCGCTTTCTTTATTTCTTTTTTATCTTCCTTCTTTTTGTCTTTCTCTTTTTGAGCAAAAGTAGAAAGACTAAACAGTAAACAAAAAAAGATTGTAAGTAATTTATTTGTCACCTTGGACTAACTTTTTAATACGATTAAAATCTTCTTCAGAATGAAACGGAATTGTTATTTTTCCTTTTCCATTACTAGATACTTTAACGTCTATTTTATGGCCAAAGTATTCTGAAAATGCTGCCATTCCTTTTTTAACAAATTTTGGCAAATCCTCTTTAAATTCCTTTTTTGGAACAATAATCTCGTTTGTAGTATTGTAATTTTTTACTAATGCTTCTGTATCACGAACCGATAATTTGTTAGATAAAATTTTCTCGTAGATATCTAATTGAATCGTTTGGTCTTCAATATTAATAATTGCACGACCATGTCCCATAGACAAAAAGCCATCTCGCATTCCTGTTTGGATAATGGGATCGAGCTTTAATAAACGTAAATAGTTAGCAATAGTAGAACGTTTTTTACCAACTCGCTCGCTCATTTGCTCTTGTGTTAATTGAATTTCGTCAATTAAACGTTGGTACGATAAAGCAATTTCGATAGGATCTAAATCTTGACGTTGGATGTTTTCTACCAATGCCATTTCTAAACTTTCTTGATCGTTTGCTATACGAATATATGCAGGAATAGTTTCTAAACCTATAGATTTACTAGCGCGATAACGACGTTCTCCAGAAACCAATTGGTATTTTTCGAAACCTAATTTTCTAACAGTTATAGGTTGTATTACGCCAAGTTCTTTTATTGAAGATGCTAATTCGCGTAAGGTTTCTTCGTTAAAACTTGTACGTGGTTGAAATGGATTCATTTCTATGCTATCCAATTCCAGTTCCACAATATTACCAATTACTTTATCTGCGTTTTTATCTTGTACAGATTGTATATCGTTACTTGGGTCTTTTAATAAAGCCGAAAGACCTCTACCTAAAGCCTGTTTTTTTGTTGCCTTCGCCATTGCTTAGGAGTTTTTATTTATTACTTCTTTTGCTAAACTTAAATAATTTGCAGCACCTTTACTAGAAGCATCATAATTAATAATGTTTTCACCATAACTAGGTGCTTCGCTAAGTTTAACGTTACGTTGTATAATGGTTTTAAAAACCATATCGTTAAAGTGCTTTTGTACTTCTTCTACTACTTGGTTAGAGAGACGTAAACGCGAATCGTACATGGTTAACAATAAACCTTCAATGTCTAACTCTGCATTGTGTATTTTTTGAACACTTTTAATAGTGTTTAGTAGTTTTCCTAAACCTTCTAATGCAAAATATTCGCATTGTATTGGTATCATCACAGCATCTGCTGCAGTTAAAGCATTTAATGTTAACAAACCTAGAGAAGGAGCGCAGTCTATTATTATAAAATCGTAATCCTCTTTTATATCAGCTAATGACTTTTTAAGCATATATTCTCGAGCTTCTTTATCTACAAGCTCAATTTCTATAGCAACTAAATCTATGTGCGCAGGAATAATATCTAAATTTGGTGTGTTTGTTGGTATAATTGCTTCTTTAGCTGTGTTTGTATGCTCTAGAAGTTGATAAGTTCCAATCTCAACACCATCTACATCTATGCCTAATCCAGAAGTGGAATTGGCTTGTGGATCTGCATCTATAAGCAGTACTTTTTTCTCTAAAACACCTAGAGAAGCTGCTAGATTTACAGAAGTGGTTGTTTTTCCAACTCCTCCTTTTTGATTGGCAATGGCAATTATTTTACCCATTAAATGATATGGTTTTATTAGTGTGCTTTGTTTTAAAAGAACAAATGTAAAAATACAATTATTTATGGGTTTAGAAAACGGAAGTTGTTAACAGTTGGTTAAACTTAAAAGTAAGGTGTTTATTTGTTGCTTTTTTAGTATAATTAGTAATAGCGAAGGTTTAAAATTAATTAAGCTTTTAGGTATAAAAGTTATGCTAATTAAACCAAATAAGAGGTTGCAATATTTAATCGTTATTTTTACCAAAATGAATCACCTTAACTTATAATGAAACATCTACCATCAGTAGTATTATCTTTTTTTATTTTATTAAATTGTCTTGTCCTGAAATATGGCTACAGGTTAAAATTGATTTTTAGGCTGATAATTGATATACCATATTTGGTGTTTTATAGTCTAAAGATAAATGTAAT
>NZ_JALZVX010000124.1 GCF_023299985.1 Lacinutrix sp.
AATTTGCAATTCCGTCTTCGTTATCATCACAACCTAATATAGTACCACTTTGTACTAATATTGGTTTAGGTGCTAAATCGATATTAAAGGTAGTAGTTTCAAAACAACCGTTAGCATTTTCAACTCTTACATAAATAATTTGTGCAATTCCTTCAAAATCTAATGGGTTTGCTATTGCATTCATACTTGTTTCTGCATCTGCTAAACTCGTATAATAAGAGAAAACAAATCCTGATTGTCCATTAGAAATAACTGATTCGTTTAATGTTAAGTCGTAATTAGCAATACCGTCAGCATTATCATCACATGCTAATATAGTATTAGCTTGAACTAGAACAGGCTTAGGCGCTAATGCTAAGTTAAAACTACTAACTTTAAAACATCCTGTTATATCATCTTCTATTCTGTAATAAATAATTGTAGGAGTTGATTGGTAAGCTGTTGAGTTAGCAATTGGGTTAACACCATCTGTAGCATCTTGCTCTGCTAAGTAGTAAGATATAGTTAATCCTGTTTGTGTTCCTAGAATTTGAACATCATTATCTGTTAAGTCAAATATAGCAAATCCAGTATTATCAGTATCACAACCAAGTATATCTGGAAGATTTTCTGGAGTAATAGGAGTTGGAAAGAATTCGACTATGATATTATCGATCACAAAACAAGATGCACTAGCGTTTAAAACAATTTCAACTTGGTACGTATTGCTCTCGGTAACAGTTAAAGTTAATCCGCTTTCAGGAATACCATTAGCATCAAGAACTGGTTCTTGAATCAAGAACTCATCTATAGTAAACCAAGTAATAGTAGCATTGCTACCTACTGGTACTCCAACATCTAAAATAATTTCATCACCTTCACAGTTCGCATTTCCATTAGCTACAAGAATGTCTTCTCCTAAATCTACTTCACCAATATCAAAACTACCTGCATTTAAGAATACTGCAGAATCGAAAGCAGTATCGCCATCATCAGCAATTACTAGTTTAATATGGTATGTTCTATTAGGTACTACTGTTGACATAGCTGCTAATGGAAAAGTTCTACCTATAAAGTTAGTTGGACTTGATATTTCTGGTAAGCCTCCAGGCCCATAAAAAGCATCAAACAATTCTGGATTTTCAGATGTACAGTTACCGTTAAAGGCCATATCTCTAATAGTAAATACAGAAACAGGAGTTGTTGTGCCTGGAATAAGAGCAATATTAGTTGTTACACCAGTAACTGTATCTGTTAGTAAGAATGCAAAAGCATCTGAGAATCCACATTGGAAATTACCATATTCTTCTGCTGCAAAAATAAATTCGAAAGACATATCTTGAATAAATGGTACAAAGTCAAACTCTATAATGGATGCATTATTTGTTGGACCTTCATTTATTACTGCTTCTAAATCAGCATCTCCTAGCCATCCAGAAGCACCACCATCACTAAGAGTCGTTCCCTCAGGTCCTGGAGCATTTTCAGCATTTCCTGTGGTCATTATTATTCCACTTTCAAAAGGGAATCCAGATCCATTTGCTTCAAAATAACCTATACCATTATCTGAACCAAAATTTGTTCCAGTAGATGATGTTACGTTAGATATAGTTGAACATGGAGAATTTACCAAGACGTCTTCAACCAATTGCTCTACTGTAAACTGAGTACTACTAACTGTAATAGGTGGAGGTATTGAAATAACACATAAATCAAAAGTAGTTGTTTCTGCATTGGTATTATTAGAAAATATTCTAATATAATATGTGTTTCCAATTGTAAGACCATTTGCTACACTATTATCATCAGTACTACAAGTTATATTTGTTAAAGTGTTACAATCTGGACCTTCATAAAGTCCATGAGACAAGAAAGTTGTCGTTCCAAGAATATTGGTTAAATTAATAGCATGATCTGTAGATACTGCTACAAAAGAGAACCAAACATCATCATTAGGTGTTCCATTACATGGATTTGCTTGAGGTGATTGTGTAGCACCAAATATAGTACCACTTGTAAAAGTTGTACAATTTCCATCTGTGTTAGCTGTAAACATTGTTGCTGTACCACATTCATCATTAGCAGGTAATGTTGAAAAAATAACAGGACCTGTCCAGTCACTAAAACCATCACCTGTAGAATTACAATCTGACCTTACATAAATTTCGTAAACTGTTCCAGCTATTAACATATCTACTGTTACAGTTGTTGCCATTGTAAATGTTCCTGCAGTTGTTGGAAATCCAGTTCCTACTGGTTGTACTATATATTCCCAAGCAGTTTCTCCAGCACCTGGTAACCAGGAAATTTCTACAGATGTTTCTGTTATGTTCGCTACTGTAATCATATTAGGAAAAAAACAAGGTGGTAACTCATCGAAAGTAACATCGTCTATTGCTATATCATCAGTAAAATCCCCTGTTACAGTTTCAGAAAATATAAATCGTGCTTGTACATCGCCAGTTATGTTTAAGGTATTAATGTTTATTATTCTTAATTCCCAACCAGCAGTATTTGTATTGTATGTACCCATTAGGTTCCAAGCAGCTCCATCCCATACTTCTACATCTAATTGTGCATTGGCATTTCCTTCATTATCACTAATTTCGAAGAAAGATAAAGCAGGTTCTGCTAATCCAGAAACATCAACAAATGGTGTTAATAAAGTAGTTGGACCATCATTACCAGATGCATCTACCCAAGCAAAAAAGTCATTGGTAGCAGTAGTTCCTGTAATAGTTCCATCATCTCCAATGTGGTTATTACCAGTAACATTATCAAAATTCCAATCTTCACCACCAGACATTTCCCAACATTGTGGTATAACTCCTGCGTTCTCAAATCCTTCTGTATATGGTGCTATAAACGTAGAACATTCTGTAGAAAAAGATAATGGTCCTATCCAATCGCTAAATTCTGTACCACAATCTGCTCTTACATAAAATTCATAATCTGTAATAGGTGCTAATCCCATAGCTACATGTGGATTTGTAGTTGTAGCAATTCCTGAAGCTGTTGGTACTCCTGTTCCTGGAATTTGCACTACAATTTCCCATGCAGTCTCTGTGCCATTTGCCAACCATGAGAGTGTCGCTGTCGTTTCGTTCACACTATCTATAGCTAAAGTTGATGGATTTACACAAGTTGGTAATTCATCGAAAGTAACATCGTCTATTGCAATATCATCTACAAAATCACCCAATGGTTCTGAAAATATAAAACGTGCTTGCACATTTCCGGTAATAGTTAGTGTGCTAATGTTTATTATTTTTTCTTCCCATCCTGCTGTATTTGTATTAAAAGTACCCATTAAGTTCCAAGCTGCTCCATCCCATACCTCTACATCTAATTGTGCATTTTCACCTCCTTCATTATCACTAATTTCGAAGAAAGATAATGCTGGTGTAGTTAAACCAGAAACATCAATTAATGGTGTCAATAAAGTAGTTGGACCCTGATTACCCGATGCATCAACCCAAGCAAAAAAGCCATTGGTAAGTGTTGTTCCAGTGATGGTTCCGTTAGCTCCAATGTGACCAAAAGCTGGTGCTACATCATCAAAATTCCAATCTTCACCTCCAGACATTGTCCAACATACTGGAATAACTCCTGCGTTTTCAAAGCCTTCTGTATATGGTGCTATAAAAGTAGTACACTCTGTTGTGAAATTTATTGGTCCTATCCAAAGACTAAACTCTGTACCACAATCTGCTATTACATAAGCTTCATAATCTGTTGCTGCTGTTAATCCTGTAATTACATATGGATTAGTAGTTGTAGCCATACCTGAACCTGTTGGTATTCCTGTTCCTGGCGCTTGTACTACAACTTCCCATGCCGTTTCTGTACCATTAGCCATCCACGAAATTGTTGCTGTGGTATCAGTTGCGCTAACTAAAGCTAGATTAGATGGGTTTGGACAGTTTGGTAACTCATCGAAAGTAACATCATCTATTGCAATATCATCAGTAAAATCAACCACTACTGGTTCTGAAAATATAAATCGTGCTTGTACATCACCTGTTATAGTTAATGTACTAAGATTTATAACTCTTTCTTCCCATCCGGCCGTATTTGTATTATAAGTTCCCATTAGGTTCCAAGCAGTTCCATCCCATACTTCTACATCTAATTGAGAATTAGCATCTCCTTCATTATCACTAATCTCAAAGAAAGATAAGGATGGCGTAGTTAATCCAGAAACATCTATAAGAGGTGTTGTTAAAGTAGAAGGGCCATCATTTCCTGAGGCATCTACCCAAGCAAAAAAGCCATCGGTTAATGTGTTACCAGTAATAGTTCCGTTATCTCCAACATGTCCACCGCCTGGTGCTGCATCATCAAAATTCCAATCTTCACCACCATCCATAGTCCAACATAAAGGAATAACTCCTCCATTATCAAAACCTTCTGTATATGGTGCAACAATTGTTATACATTCTGTTGCGAAATTTAAGGGTCCAACCCAAATACTAAAATCACCACCACAATCTGCTCTTACATAAGCTTCATAATTTGTTGCTGGCGATAAAGACATAGCAATATATGGTGCGTTATCTCCAGTTGAAACTCCTGCTCCTGTAGGAGGACCTGTTCCTGCTAGTTGTAATACTACTTCCCATGCTGTTTCAGCACCACCTGCAGTCCAAGATAGGTTAGCTGTTGTAGATGTTGCTGCAATAAATGATAAAGCAATAGGCTCAGGGCAATTTACTTCAAAGACTGTTACATCATCAAAGGCTACGCCTTCATCATTTACAGAAGCATCTGATCCAAAAGCAATACGTAATATTACATTAGATTCTCCAGCCAAACCATCTAATACATGACTTGCAGTTATCCAACCATTAGATCCAGTTCCATTTCGCCCTGTCCAACCTATTGGTTGTCCTCCAGGACTTCCGTTTATAGCACCATCATTATACCAATTTACATCATCATCTAATGCACCTACGTTATCCCATGTAGTACCACCATCTATAGAAGATTGTAAGACCGTACCATCCCAACTAAACTCTGATTCCCACCAAATACTAAAAGATATGGATGGTGCAGCTAGTGTTGAAAAATCGAATACAGGACTGATAACATTTGATGATTCACCATTGTTGTAATTTCCTACTAAGTTAGTAGCCCAAGAATTAACTCCTGAGGCTGCACTATTTATAACAGTTGATGCTGGTGTTCCTAGAGCCCAAGTACCGTTAGTTGTATTGTCTGCTATCCATCCTCCATCACCTGCTTCAAAATCTTCAGAATAAGGATACGTTGTAATTTGCGCATTAGTTGATAAACTTAAACAAAGTAAAATCAACAATAAAGTAATCTTTTTCATTATTATGATTATTGTTAGTGTTATTTAAACAAAATTGAATTTTAAATATAGACTAATTTATTTTAAAAATGGTTAAGGATAGATGTAATGCATTCTTATTCGATAAAGTGAGTTAAAATTTAAAAGAATGAATAAAGCCTCAATATTATTAACACTTTAGTTACTAATTTGTATGTTTCTTTTAATTTCATTTCCATATTCATCAACAGCAGTGATGATATGTTTTCCTTCTTTAGGAATAATGGCTAAATCATGAATATCATTGGTGTTTCCAATAAATAGATCATTTAAATACCAATAGATTTTGGTTTTGGGTTTTGAGTGTGCAATTTTTAAAATTAATGAATTAATTTTTCCATCAAAATCTTTAGGTAGAAAAACAATGCTATTGTGTTTTGGATAAATAAATTGCATGTTAACTTGCTCATTAACAGAACAATCATTTCTGAAAGGAGGTAGTGGTTTGTAGAAAGGGTTTTTAGATTTATAATAATATTCCATTAATGGAGGAAGTACAAACCAGGATGTATTTGAAACAGTACTTAAATCTTCACAAGAAGAATTTACTTGATGTCTTTTTGATACATCTAAGTGTATTAGTTTGTGATATGGACATGGTTTTGTTTTAAGACCACTTTTTTGTACAAATTTTTGAACATTGTTTTGACAATATTGTCCAGATCTATAACCACTCTCTTTACAAATGCTAGTTTGTTGCATTTCATCAAACGGTTTAGCAAACCAATCACTATTTGGAAGCAAATCGAAAACATCAAATAGAATAGGAGCAGCGGCTTGAACACCAACTAAACCAGGTCGTCCTTCTCCATCTGCATTGCCAACCCAAACACCAACAACGTAATCTTTTGTAGTGCCAATTGCCCAAGCATCACGAAAACCAAAACTTGTTCCTGTTTTCCATGCTATTTGTTTAGAATTATCAAAAAATTCCCAATTTTCGTCTCCTTCAGGTCTATTTACTTCTTTTAAACTTTCATAAGTTAAATAAATTGAAGCAGCATCAAACAATGTTTTTTCCGTTGATTTTTTTCCAAAATCAATAGTTTTTGAAGCAAAAAAAGTAGGTTCACAAAATTCGTTCGAAAAGTACTCGCTTGAAGACTCGTTAAAATGATTTAATGTTGAAGAAAAACTCGCGTAGCTTTTACATAGATCCCATAAATTACTTTCTGCACCACCAAGAATTAAAGACAATCCGTAGTGATTGGCATTGTTTTTAATATCTTTTAATTTTAAATCTTTTAAATAATGATGAAACCTATCCAAACCAAAATCTTTAAGCATCCTTACAGCTGGAACATTTAAAGATCGAGACAAGGCGCGACTAGCAGGAACAGCGCCATCAAATTCTTGATGATAATTTTCTGGCACATAATTACCAAATTGAGTAGGAATATCTGCAACTAAAGTATTTGGGAGTAAATCGCCAGCATCTAGCATTGCAGCATAAAGAAATGGTTTTAAAATACTTCCTGTACTTCTAGGTTTGTTTATAATATCAACATCTTTTTGGTTTTTGTTAGTTGTTGGAGCGTTTCCAATGTATGTTAATACTTTTCTGGTTTTTACATCTAAAACTAGGACTGAAATATTATGAATTTCATTTTGTTTCAATAAGTTGTAATGATTGTAAACAACATTATTAACTTGTTGTTGCAGTTTGTAATCTACAGTTGTTTTAATGCGTTCACCATAATTCGATTTTACTATTTTTTGAAGCAAATGAGGTGCTATTTGTGGTAAAGGATATGGTTTTTGAGGCAAGCCTTCAGCAATTGATAAATTATAGGTTAATGAATCTATAACCTCTTTTTGAAGTAATTTTGCTAGTAATCTGTTACGCTTTTTAAGCAGTCGTTCTTGGTTTTTTCCTGGATAAATTAAGCTTGGAGCATTTGGTAAAACAGCTAACGTAGCACTTTCTGCCCAAGACAATTCATGCGGATTCCTATTAAAATAACGCCAAGAGGCTGCATCTATACCAACAACATTTCCTCCAAAAGGTGCATAGCTAGAATAGTAAGTTAAAATTTGGTCTTTACTTTCTCGTAATTCTAAACGAGTAGCAAGAATTATTTCTTTTATTTTCTCTGTATATGTCCTAGATTGTCCTTTGCGAGATAAACGAATAACTTGTTGTGTAAGTGTGCTTCCGCCACGTTTTACTTTACCAGAATTAATATTTTGTTTGAGTGCGTTAAGTATTGAAACAGGATTAAAGCCTGGATGTTTGTAGAAATATTCATCTTCAAAATTAATAATGCAAATTTTAAATTTAGCTGGAACACTATCGTTTTTTGGAAATCGCCATTGTCCATCTTTTGCAATTTGAGCGCCTAGTAGAGTATTATTAGAGCTTGTAATTACTGTTGCTGTTGGATCTTTAAATAATTGTTTTGGTAAACAGAAATAATAAGCGACTAAAAGACAAGCGATAATTATCGACTTTATTTTATTACGGTTTATATAAGCTATTATTTTCATTTTTTTATTTCCAAGAAGGCGAAGATCTATTTGTCTTATTATTATGGATTCCTGCCTTCGCAGGAATGACAAATTTTATTTATTAAACTCATATTCACGTTCTACTTTACAAATTTTAACGTTATACCATTTGTACCAATCTTTAATACCTATCTGCTGCGCTAGAATATGATCTGTTTGTTGTTTCCAACTTTGTATTGCTTCTAAACTTTCCCAATAACTAACAGTGATTCCAACTTCGTTTCTGGCAGAATCTATGTTAAGAAAACCGTCTTGGTTTTTTGCTAAGGATTCCATCAAGGCTGACATTTCATTATAACCGTAGTCTCCTTCGGTTCTTGTGGATGTAAAAATCACTGCGTAATATGGTTTAAAGTTTTTCATCTTTATGCTTTTAGCAACCCATTGGAATTACAAATTCTATTGTTTTTTCTGTAATATTATCCTCCAAATCTGTTAAAATAAATTTCAAGAAAACACGACTAGTAGTCACTCCTGCAGGATATTGATTTACATCTTTAACTTTCTCAATATATTTTGCCCAGTCTTCACCGCATTTTTGAGATACCGCTTGCTTTAATTCTTCAATATTAACAGGTATGAATTTTTGGTAATCTGCTTCAGCGTAAGACAATGTTTGAAACTTTATTTTGTTTATTTTCTTTACAGGTTTCCAATCTGAATTATAATGTTTCCATTCTATTAAATCGCAATGAGGACCTTCATTCATTATAGTTATGCTGTTTTCATAACGCTGAAGAATCTTAACATTCTTGTACTTATTGTCCTTAATTATTATGGTTTTATTTTCAGGCGAATCTCCCAAATCTACTGCAATTATTAGATTATTTTCGTAATCTAAATGGCGAACCGCATCATCATCAATAATAGATAAGTTTTTAATATGAATGTTGGCTTTTAGAAACTTAACGTTAATAATTTTTGGCATTTTGTTTTCAGATAAAAAACCATTAAAAACGTAACCTTGTAAACCTTGGGAGCCATTCATTTTTATTTTAACCCATTCTCCTGAAATTTTGTTTCCTTCATCTACCACAATCAATTTAACATCGGTTTTCTCGATTACTTCTACTGCCTCGTTATACATTAGTTTCCCTGATTTTGAAGCACCAATAGCAGGTCTTTCTCTAACAGTTAAACCACTATCTGCGTTTACATATGCATAATTTTGGCCATAGCTTAAAGTGACTAATAACAATAAAATTATAGCTAAAAAATGTTTTGTATTTTTCATAATGTTTGTGTTTTAAAAAATAATATTATGGTTAAACATTTTTGGTTTGTTACTTCTCAACCGTCACCCATTCTCCTTTAGTACGTACTAAAAACTCGTTATCGTACATAGCTTCTGCTTGAACTCCTGGTAAATAGTAGGTTCCTAAATACGATGCATTTAGCATCACGTTAAACGTATTGGTTCCATATTTCCCTTTTTTATTTAAATCGAAATAGAAGTTTACACGATCATCGCGAATGTCTGTAAATCGCGCATCGCTTCGTTTAGCAGCACTTCCAAAGGCTGTAAATCGCGTGTTTACAATTTCCCAACCTGATGGAAAAATTTGTGTTAATGCGACATCTGTAAGACGTTCGTTTTTAAGATTAGAAACTGTAACTGTAGCCACAAAATCTTGACCTTGTTTCAGGCTTTTAATATCAATAGCGTTTCCTTTTAAGTCTTTATAAACAATACTTGTACTTAAACCTCTTTGTTCCGCTAATTCTTGACCTAAAGGTAATTTTCCAGAATTTAATACACGAACGTAAACCACATTGCCTTGCTTGTTTTTAAAGCTTAAAGTATTGCTGCCATCATTTACTTTTAGTTCTCTTTGCGCAATAGCACTTTTAGAATTTACACTTTCGGTTTTACCATTGATAGTGTATTCTAAATCAAGAGATTTTCCACCATTTGCTTTAACCATTTTTGCCATAGACAATAAACTGTAAGCTGTTGTTTGTGTACTCATCCAACGGTTGCTCGATAAGTCTTTAGCTAAAGTTTTTGCTAATTCCTGCATTCTATAATCTTTGGTTAACACCATAGTTTCTAGAGCCATTGCACGATTTCTGTCTATAGACCCATAAGTATAATAGTTATATCTAGGTGCTTTAAACTCTATATTCGCTGTTTTAGAAATTGCTTTACTAGCTTCCGTTTGTCCTGCTAATGCATAAGCTGCAGCCAATCTCCATTTTGCTTCGTTAGAAATTTCACTAAACTCTTTAAGCCTGTTCATTGCGCCTAAATCTGAACTTCCTGCTAAAGCTAAAGTGTATAATCTGTAGGCTTGCGCTAAATCGCTGTTGTACGTTTTATAGCTTGGTCTCCAACTTCTGGCTGCCTCTTTTTGGTATTTTATCCAATTACTTTTGAAGGTAAGCGGAAGAACGAATCCTAGTTTTTCGGCTTCAATCATAAAGTGACCAGAATAGCTTGTTCCCCAATCATTAGCTGAAGCTTCTCCCATCCAATAACTCATACCTCCATTTGGTCTTTGGAAATTTCCGAGACGCTTGATTCCACTTTCGATATTAGACTGAATTTCTTGTTTTTTCTTCAACGGAATATCAAAAATTTCATTTAAATATAACTGCGGAAACACTCCTGAAGTCGTTTGCTCCACACAACCATGAGGATATTGTACTAAATATTGTAGCCTTCGTGAAAAATCCATTGGTGGCATAGTTGAGAATTCAACCGTTGCACTATTTGAACCTACAACACCAAAGGTTTTAAAGTCAAGACTTGCAGAAGCAGATTTTTCTAGCGTTTGATCTAATGCTTGAGACGTTATCAGATTGACATTTTCAACATCCAATTCTACTTTGTAAGTCGATTTTTCACCATTTCCAGTTGCAATAACTTCTACAGTATTTATACCGTTTGCTTTAGTAACATCCAGCTCGAAATAAGCCATTTGCTCGTCTGGTTTTGCAAATGATAATTTTTTAGATTGATCTCCAATAATTTTAATACCGTTGCTTAATTTTAATTTAATAGTAACATTTTTAATATTAGGTTCCATGGCAAAAACAGTAACAGGTAATGTTACTTTTTCACCTGGACTTAGTTTTCTTGGTAATGTTGCTAAAACCATTAAAGGCTTTTTAACTTCAACAGATTTATCTGTGCTTCCATAAGCTTCAGCAGTTGTGTTTCCTGCTACAACCATTGTTCTTACTGCACCAATATAATTTGGCATTTTTATGCTATGCGTTGTTCTTCCACCAGCTTCCAATTTAAAAGGACCTAATACTTTTACAACAGGCTTAAAACGGTTTGCTTTTTTATTTTTTCCGCCTGCAGCACTTCCATCTCCACCAATAGCAAACACTTGATCTATACTACCACTATAAGCTCCAATAACATCATCGAAAACATCCCAAGTTTTTACACCTAAAGCTTCACGAGCATAAAATGCAGACCAAGCATTTGGTGTTTTAAAACGTGTTAAATCTAACAAGCCTTCTTCCACCATTGCAATAGTATAGGTCATTGCTTTATTGTTTTTTTCAGAAACAATAACTGTAAATTCTTCTTCTGGACGTAAGACACTAGGCATTCTAATTTCAGGTTCAAGTTTGGTACTTGGGTCTTCAACTAAAATTGGAATAACACCATAGAGACGTAATGGTAAATCGTTAGCAGTCGTAGCATGCGGTTGTAATAATGAAATGTTTACAAACACATTTGGCGCCATTGCTTTTGTAATAGGAACATCTACAACTGTTTCTCCTGCTTTGGTTTTTAGCCATTTTTGCTCAATAACTTCTGTGCCATTTTCTATAGAAATTAAAGCGCGACCTTCGGTTCCAGATGGGAATGTAATTTTCGCTGTTTCACCAACGTTATAGTTTTCTTTATCTGCTGAAAACACTAGCATGTTAGCAGATTCTTTGTCACCACTTGGTTGTTTTTTCCACCAGTTTTTATAGAAATATGCTGTACGTCCAGTTGCGTGACCACTTTTAGGATCGTAAACACGAATTAAATAACGTCCACCTTCTTCTTCTGGAACATTAATATTTAAAGTTGCTTTACCTTTAGCATCAGTATTTATTTTACTACTCATAAAAGGCTTGTGATAAGAGTTTGAAGTGTATTTAGATAAATTGTCGTAAGATGAATTCCACCACCAACGCCATTCAACTTTATAAACTTTTACTTCTAATCCATTACGCTTAATTGGATTTCCTTGATCGTCTACAACAACAATATCAAAGGCTTGATTCTCGTCTGTATAAAAAGAACCGTAAGCTCTACCTTTTGGCGAACGCAATCCAACAAATGACTTATAAGGTGCATATTTTTTAGTAAAAGCATCCATTGAGAAATCGCCTCCATTTTCAAAAGCACGCACTAAAAACTGAACGTTTAGCATTCCAGGAGCATTTTGTCCTACGCTTAGTTTATTTTTAATTTCGGTAAAACCTTCTTCATTTACATTACCTTCAAAAACAGTTAATTCTTCTTGAGAAAAAGAACGTGAAGGATCTCTAAACACATATTGTTTATAGTTTTTAAAAGGTGTGTAAGCGTTGCTAAATTTTGCTTTAATTTCAGTTTTTACATTTTTGGCAGGTGCTCCATGTAGCCAATTTACATTAAGTGTACCATTTAGTGCTTCGCTTCCAGTAAGGACTTGATCTTTAAAATCTACTTTAATTTTTAAGCGGTTTGGTTTTACAGTTTCTACTTTTAAACCTTTATAAAAAGTAGCACCACCAACACTTACTTTTGCGTTCCAATTGCCTGTTTTATTTTCGGTAGAAGTTGGGACTGTAAAGGTGTAAAAATCGTTAATATTGTCACTTGTAATTTTCTTGTAAGCTAACTTACCATTAGGATCTGTAACTTCCATTTTTACAGGATGACCTTTTGGTAATTTATTAGCATTATCATCTAATATAAATGTAAGATGAAGTGAGTCTCCAGGTCTCCAAACACCGCGTTCTCCATAAATATAACCTTTTAAACTACGTTGCAAATGGTTGCCAGAAACATCGAATTTACTAAGCGATAAAGCACGACCATCTCGTAATTTTATATACGTTTTATTATTGCCTTTACTAACAATAACGAAAGAGGCATGGCTACTAGTTTCAATTTTAGCTAAACCTTGTTGGTCTGTTTTAGTGCTAGAAATTTCCTGTTGTTGGTAGTTATATAATGTTACTTTAGCAGCAACTTCAACATTAGTGTTTAATATGTTTGTTACAGCAAAGTAGTAATTGTTATTTGCTCCTTTTTTTACAATAACACCTATGTTAGAGGCTAGTAAATTCTGAGATACTTCGCGATCTTGATTGTAATAAGCATCGTGACAAGGGTTGTCGCGTTCTCTCCAATTGTAGTTGCTGCTGCGATATCTGTAAGTTACATTATCCCAATATTCTTCTTCACGTTGGTCTACGTCTTCAGTTGTGCTTTCGCTATAATTATTGTTGTAATCATCATAGTAGTAATCGTCTTCATAATACTCGTCTTCGTAGTAATCATCATTATCTTCAGAGTTTGTAATATTTTGGTTTACAGAGCAATCGTAGAAAGAGTACTCCTTTTTAAAGCTTAATTCTACTCTGTAAAGTGCTCCAGGATCTGCTTTAAATATTTTAGATAAATCTGCACTGTAGGTTTTCCATTTTCCGGTGTTTTCAATGCCATCGTTTACCAACGTGATTGTTTGTTTAGCAATGCGACGACCTACTTGTCTTATACTATTTTCGTTTCCGCCTTGTAACTCATTGTCTTGTAGAAACTGAAGTACATTGTCTTCGTATATTTTAATAACCTTTAAGTCTACCTTTTTAAGATTTACGGCTTCAAAATTGAATTTTAATTCTTGAGAATTTGGTAATATTACACCACTATTTACCAAGCGCACTTGTGGTTTAATTTCTTGGAAAGAAATAGTTTCTGAAAACGGTTTTTTAAGTTTGTAGCCTTCTGTATTTAAAATACCTTGAAAAACATCAACCTGCACGTTTCCAGTGATTTTTGAGTCTGTATAGGCTTTTAGTACATTCCCATCTACAATATATTTTGGGTTTTTTGTATTCTGAATAGTTACTAAACCATCGAAATTTTGTTGTTTTTTTATAGGGTCAGAAAAATTAATAAGTAGATATTGCTCCGGATTTTGAACCACATCTATTTTGGTAATTGTAAAGTTATTTTTACCAGGAATTGCAAAAGTGTTCTCACCAGAATTTTCTGCATCTATTGCTTTACCATTCCATTTTATTAAAATTTCACTGTCTTCAATTTTACGATTTATACTATCTATTTTAAATTCGAAAACCTTTGCAGGTAAGCGCTCTTCATTCCATTCAATTTTTAATTTTTTTCCAACTTGAGACGCTTCAACCAATTGCTTTGCTTGTTCTGTAGTAATATAGTCTGCCGATTTTACTACACCTAATAAATATTGCCACTCTTTGTTGTAAGACTGTAAATCGTTAGTAATTACATTAAAACTAGGACTAATAGTTTTAAACTGAAAGGTGTAATTTGAAAACTCAGATGGTATATCTGGATAAATCTCACCAAGCTTTACAGTAACCGAATATTCTGTGTCTGGATCTAAAGGCTCGTTTGGTGTAAAAGTTAAAGCATGTTTGTTGGCCACTTTTAAATTTCCGGAAACGTTAGGTTTAATGGAGAAGAGGCTTTCATCAATTTCATTGCCAATTTCCCAACCTTTAACCTCTTTAGCTAAGCTAATTTGTATGCTACTTGCTGTAGATATTCTTCCCGAAGTTGTATAACTAATATAATCTCTAAATTTAAAAAGGTTATCGGTTTCTGTTGTTTGCTTCTTGCAGGAAAAAGCAAGTGCGATAATAAGGAGTGTTGCGAAGAGTGATTTTAATTTCATGGTTATATATTTTCAATAAAATTAATAGTAAATGCCAAAGCTATTGTATTGATTCTAATATTCGGTTGTTACAAATTAGTATTCGTTAGGTTTTTTTAAGCATTCGTAATTAGTCTTTATATATGGCAATAATTAGTTCGCCTTTATCATTCATGCTCGCACGATACATTCCTGCAGTATTAAAATTCATTTCCATATTTCCATTTTTGTCCACAGCTATAATGCCTCCATTACCACCTAATTTTGGTACTTTTTTCTGTATAACTTCATCTGCAGCTGCTTTTAAAGTTAAGCCTTTATATTCCATCAATGCAGAAATATCGTGAGCCACTGACGCACGAATAAAAAATTCTCCCCAACCAGTTCCAGAAACTGCACACGTAGTATTATTTGCATAATTTCCAGCACCTATTATTGGTACATCTCCAACGCGACCATAACGTTTATTTGTCATGCCTCCAGTTGAGGTGCCTGCAGCTAAGTTTCCATTTTTGTCTAGAGCAACGCAACCAACAGTTCCAAATTTACTGTCTTTGATATCTGTATTGTAAAAAGCCGATGTTTTATCTGTTGTATTTTCTTGTTCTCTTTTAATAACTCGTTTTAGTGTTTTTAATCTATTTTCAGTTTTAAAATATTCTGGAGATACTATTTCTAAGTTTTGTTCTTTTGCAAAGGTTTCCGCTCCATTTCCAACCATCATAACATGTGGAGAGTTTTCCATAATTGCTCTAGCTAAATTTATTGGATTCTTTACGGTTTTTGTTCCAGCAGAAGCTCCTGCATTCAAAGTTTCACCATCCATTATTGAGGCATCGAGCTCATTAGTTTCAGCATTTGTAAAAACAGCACCTTTTCCTGCATTAAATAACGGAGAATTTTCTAATACATTAATGGTTTTTTCAACGGCATCAAGACTGCTTCCGCCTTCTTTTAAAATAGCATAACCAACACGAATGGCTTCTTCAAGTTTCGCTTTGTATTCTGCTTCTTTTTCATTTGTTATATTCTTTTTGAGAATAGTGCCTGCTCCACCATGAATAACGATAGCAAAGTCGTTTACTTTTTTAGAGTTGTTTTTTGGATTAGGATTCTTACGTGTAATATTATTAGGATTCTCGTCAGGATTTGGAACAAGTTCACCGCAATTTATTAATACTAAAAAAAGAGAGAGTAAAGTGGTTATTTTTTTCATTTTTGGTTTGGTTTTTATAAGTATGGAAGTTACTATTTTTAAGAAAGTTAAGCGCCTAAAAACTCATATTTATTAGTATATTCGCTTCAAAATTTAATAATTCGTAAAAATTTAATAGATATGAATGCAGTTTCAACTGATTTCGGAATAAAAGAAGCTTTAAAACAATTAGGAATTAAAGATATAAATGATGGAACTTCAACAGGTTCTAAGAATTTTGGAAGTGGAGAAACAATTTCTTCATATTCACCAACAGATGGTTCTTTAATTGGTAAAGTATCCACAACTACAAAAGCAGACTACGAGAAAGTAATGAGTGCAGCAACAACCGCATTTACTTCTTTTAGAACGATGCCTGCACCACAAAGAGGTGAAATTGTACGTCAGTTTGGTAATAAATTAAGAGAATTAAAAGAACCTTTAGGGAAGTTAGTTTCTTATGAAATGGGAAAATCTTTGCAAGAAGGTTATGGTGAAGTTCAAGAAATGATTGATATCTGTGATTTCGCTGTTGGTTTATCTCGTTCATTAAATGGGCAAACAATACCATCGGAAAGACCACAACACGTTATGAGAGAACAATGGCACTCACTTGGTGTTGTTGGTATTATTTCTGCATTTAATTTTCCAGTTGCAGTTTGGGCTTGGAATACAGCTTTAGCTTGGGTTTGTGGTGATGTTTGTGTTTGGAAAGCTTCAGAAAAAGCACCTATTTGTTCGGTTGCTTGTCAGAATATAATAGCAGAAGTTTTAAAGGAAAATAACTTACCAGAAGGGATTTCTTGTATTATTAATGGAGACTACAAAGTAGGCGAAATGATGACTACAGATCATAGAATTCCATTAATATCTGCAACAGGTTCTACAAGAATGGGACGTATTGTTGGAGCAACAGTTGCTGAGCGTTTTGGAAAATCTTTATTAGAATTAGGTGGAAATAATGCAATAATTATTACACCAACTGCAGATTTAAAGGTAGTAGTTCCAGGCGCAGTATTTGGTGCAGTAGGAACTTGTGGACAACGTTGTACTTCTACAAGAAGATTAATTATACACGAATCGGTTTACGATAAAGTAAGAGATGCTATTGTTGGTGCTTATGGGCAATTAACGATTGGTAATCCATTAGATGAAAAAAATCATATTGGACCATTAATCGATAAAGATTCTGTAAACACGTATTTAGCTGCTATTGAAAAAGCAAAAGCTGAAGGTGGAAACGTTTTAGTTGAAGGTGGAGTTTTAGAAGGTGAAGGTTACGAATCTGGATGCTACGTAAAACCTGCAATTATTGAAGCTGAAAATGATTTCGAAATTGTGCAGTCTGAAACATTTGCACCAGTTTTATATTTAATTAAATATTCTGGAGATGTTGAGAATGCTATAGATGCTCAAAATGGTGTTGCGCAAGGATTATCTTCTGCAATTATGACTAATGAATTAAAAGAAGCAGAAAAATTCTTATCATTCGCAGGTTCAGATTGTGGAATTGCTAACGTAAATATTGGAACATCTGGAGCCGAAATTGGAGGCGCTTTTGGTGGTGAAAAAGAAACTGGAGGAGGACGAGAGTCCGGATCTGATGCTTGGAAAGTTTACATGAGACGTCAAACAAATACAGTTAACTATTCAGACGAATTACCTTTAGCTCAAGGTATTAAGTTTGATTTATAGAAAACAATAAATTTAAGTTTAAAAGCCACATCGAAAGATTTGGCTTTTTTTAATGTGAATATTTCTTATAAACCAATTCTATGTGTTTTGTTAATCGCTATTTTTAGTAATTTCATCGATTTTTAAGAGATTGATTTTTAATTTGTTAAAAAAAATGTTAAAATTCAATGGTTTTTTAATAACTTAAGGGTCACTAACTTAAATAAAATTATAATGAGTAAAAAAACCAGTTATTTACTTTGGATTTTGCTAACCATTATTTTCGGTACCATTCTGTACTATTTTTTTTGTTGTAAGCCATGTTTGGAAGCAGCTAAAAAAGAAGCAGAAGTTGAAAATAAAGTAGTAGAGCCAGAAGTAAAAACCGCAACAAAAAATGCATTTTCAATAATTGATTCAAAAAGCAGTTTAAAATTTGATGCTAACGATAACTTTAATTTTAAAAGCTCTGCTTTTTCTATTTTAGAACCAGTTTCAGATGGATTAAAAGCTCAAATTGAAAGATTATCAATTTACCTAAAAGATAATCCTAGTAAAACTGTAAATATTACAGGACACTATACAAGCGAAGAAAAGAATACTTCTGCTTTTCCTAATCTTGGATTAGCAAGAGCAAATGCTGTGAAAAATTATTTTGTATCGCATGGTATGTCTTCAAAAATGATTAACACCTTTGATAAACTAGACACTAGTTTAGTGGCAGATGCTTCAAAGATATATTATGGACCACTATCTTATAATATTAATACAAAAGATGCTAATGATACTAGTGAAGCAGATGGTTTAAAAGCATTACGAGAGGAAATTATAGCAGATCCTTTAGTATTACATTTTGAGACTGCTTCAGCATCAATAAATTTAAATGCAGAACAACGTGTAAAGCTTGCTAAAATGGTAAAATATGTGGATAAAGCTGATAATGCTTCTATAAAAACTATTGGCCATACAGACAACACAGGAAATCGTGCAACTAACGTAAGATTAGGTTTAGATAGAGCAGAATTTGCTAAAAACTATTTAGTAAGTAATGGTGTTTCGTCAAGTAATATTATTAGTTCTTCAAAAGGACCAGACAAGCCTATTGCAGATAATAGTACAGATGAAGGACGTGCAAAAAACAGAAGAGTAGTAGTAACATTAAACTAACAATTAAATATATATATATAATTATGATTTTATTAATATCAAACATACTATGTTGGCTAATACCATTATTAGTAGGAGCAATTTGTGGAATTTTAGGTTATTTACTAGGACGTCTTTTAGGAGGTGGCAGTAATGATAATGTAAACGAAGTAGACGTTGATGTTTACAAAAACAGAATTTCTAAATTAGAAGCAGATTTAGCAGCGTGTAAAACAAGTAATAAATCTACATTTACTGGAGGAAATTCTTCTGGTGGAGCAACAGCAGTAGCAAGTTTTGCAGCTGGAACAGCTACAGGAAGTTCAGGTGGTACAACAGCATTAGCTTTTGATGCAGCAGCAGCTAAAGCTGTATTTGGGAAAAAAATAACTCAAGACGATTTAACAGTAGTTGAAGGTATAGGGCCAAAAATTAGAGAACTATTTCATAATCACGATGTAACAACTTGGGCTGGATTAGCAGCTTGCTCTGTAGATAAGTGTCAAGAAGTTTTAAAAAGTGGAGGGAAACGTTTTGAGATGCATAAACCAGGTACTTGGCCAGAACAATCTAAAATGGCTGCTTCTGGACAATGGCAAAAGTTAAAAGATTGGCAAGATACCTTAGATGGAGGAAAATAAAATTTAACCATCTCATAAAAAATAAAAAACCGTTTTTTCATAGCATGGAAAAACGGTTTTTATTATTTTATAAGTTTAGTTTCGGCAATTATAACTCCAAAATCACCTTTTAGTTCATTACAATTCTTCGAAGGCAAATAGGTTTTAGAGACAAAGCCATCTAAATATAATGCATTTTCGCATCCGCTGTTTTTAAAAAAGGTAGCAAAGTCATAAAAATTAATTTTATTTTTAGACATTGCAAAAAGCAAGTCTCCATTTGGTAATGTACCAACACCATTTCTAATGTTTAAATTTGAAGAACCTTTATTAAATTTAGAATGTAGTTTTCCATCAATCACTAACATTGGTCCAGATTGCGTTGCATAATTAATATCGTTATTTATATTAAATTTCTGCGTTGTGGTAATTAATGGAATACCATTTTTAGTTATAAGAAACACACCGTTTGGTTGTAAATAAAAATTACCAAATCCTTTTTTAATGGTATCTAATTTAGATAGTGTTTCACCTTTTTCTATATATAAACCTTGAGGCGAAAAGTCTTTTTTAAACATACCACCATTCATGGCGAATACTAATTTTTGATTATTATTATCTACTTCAGTTTTAAGATTTTTAAAGGTTTTAATAATAGAATCTTTGTTGTTTTTCCAATAGAATTTAAGCGTTTCTTTTTTAGGGTTTACTATGTAGCTTAAAATGAGTGAGTCTTCTAGAGATTGAATTAAATTTTTGGTATTACAAATAGCGACAGTATTTTCAGTTTCAGTATTTAAAACAGTTCTTTTATTGTTTTCTGTTTTACAAGACAAAATCATTAAAAATAGAATTGGTATAAATACTTTAGCTTTTAATATCATAATAATTCAATTTCTTTGGTCAAGTTTTTTCGAGCTTGAACTTCATATTTATTTCTATAAGTTTCAGTAAAATATAAAGTTTCTCTTTCTAAAAAATGAAGCAATACTTTTTTACGTCCTGGTTTGTACATAAAATCTGGATAGATTTTATATTCTTTTCTAATGTTTTGTATATACTTTTGGTATGTTTCCCAGTCTGCTCCTAAAACAGAAAGGTCTAAATCTAAAAGATAAGTATTATCTAGATTTTTGTTTAAAACTAACTCATGTTTTTTAGTTGAAACAATCAGCTTTTTAATAATTTTAATTCTGTTTTCATCAAAATTGATGGTTTTTAATCGTTTTTCTGCAAAAAGAGCACTTTTTTCTTCGTTATCTTTTTTTGAAGATTTATAAATAATATCATGATACCAAATAGAAAATTGTAAGGCTTCTAAATCTTGAATTTCAGGTTTTAAATCTTCAGCTTGAATAAGCATATTATAAATATGCGAAAGGTTATGGTAATGTCTAGTTTTGTTAGTGTAATTATTATGAATTTCAATCCAAAGTGTTTCGGCTAAAGTAGCATTACAATATTTAGAAGCTAAATTATACCATTCGGTTTTTAGCCAATCTATCATATTTCCTTTTTAACAATAGTACTACTAGCTTGAGCAGTACAAAACATTAGCACGTCTGCAATATTTACATGTTTAGGTCTTGAAATAGCAAAGTAAATAACATCAGCAATATCTTCAGGTTGTAAGGCTTTGTATCCTTTATATACATTATCTGCTAGTGTTTCACCTTTAAAACGTACTTGAGAAAATTCGGTTTCTACCAAACCTGGATTTATTGCTGCTACTTTAATACCGTAAGGATTTAAATCCATACGCATACCTTCGGTAACTGCAACAACAGCATGTTTACTTGCACAATATACATTACCTTTTGGGTACACTTCTTTTCCTGCAGACGATCCAATATTTATAATATGTCCAGATTCTCTTTCCGTCATTTGTGGAATCACAGCTTTACTAACATACAATAAGCCTTTAACGTTTATGTCTATCATGGCATCCCAATCGTCCAAACTACCTTCTTGAATAGGATCTAAGCCATGAGCATTTCCAGCGTTATTTATTAAAATATCTATTTTTTTAAAATCATCAGGTAGCGATTCTATAGCAGAAACAACCGCGTTTTTATCGCGTACATCAAAATTTAAAATATGGACTTCGGTGCGCTTTTCTAATGCTTCTTTTACCGTATTCAAACGTTCTTGACGTCTGCCACAGATAATTAATTTAATATTATGTTTAGCTAATTCGTGAGCAGTAGCTCTACCTATTCCGCTTGTTGCTCCTGTAATTAATGCTGTTCTTTTCATTGACAATTATTTTTCTGTTTTCTGTAAAATTAAAATTCCACATTTGATTTAAAACTTAAAAATACCAAACAATTTGCGATAAGTTCCTTTAAATGCTCGAATTTTTAACCAATTTTTAACATGTTTACATTAAAAAAAGTAACAATTTGCAATTGATAAATTCAGATAGTATATTCGACGTTTAAAATTTATAAAAAGATGGAAGAAACAGGTGCAATTGATATAAAATCGATTAACGAAAAAATTGAAAAGGAAAGTGCTTTTGTTGATTTATTGACATACGAAATGAACAAAGTAATTGTTGGTCAAACACACATGATCGAGCGTTTACTAATTGGTCTTTTGGGTCAAGGACATATTTTACTAGAAGGTGTTCCTGGTTTGGCAAAAACTTTAGCTATTAACACGCTTTCTAAAGCGGTAGATGGTAGTTTTAGTCGTATCCAGTTTACACCAGATTTATTACCTGCAGATGTTGTTGGAACGTTAATTTTTAATATGAAAGAAAACGATTTCACTATTAAAAAAGGACCAATTTTTGCCAACTTTGTATTGGCAGATGAGATAAACAGAGCGCCTGCAAAAGTGCAATCTGCTTTATTAGAAGCGATGCAGGAAAAGCAAGTAACTATTGGAGATGAAACCTTTATACTAGATAAACCATTTTTAGTAATGGCAACAATGAATCCAGTAGAACAAGAAGGAACTTATCCATTACCAGAAGCACAAGTAGATAGATTTATGCTAAAAACTGTGATAGACTATCCTAAAAAGGATGAAGAGCAGTTAATTATGAGAGCTAATTTAAAAGGCTCTTGGGATAAAGTAAATCCTGTGGTTTCTGTTGCACAGATTTTAAGAGCACAAGAAGTAGTGCGTGAAGTATATATGGATGATAAGATTGAGAAATACATTCTTGATATTATTTTTGCAACACGTTACCCAGAACAATATAAGTTAGAAGAGTTAAAGCCATTAATTTCTTTTGGCGCTTCGCCTCGTGGAAGTATTAATTTAGCTACAGCTGCAAAATGTTACGCATTTATAAGAAGAAGAGGCTATGTAATACCAGAAGATGTTCGTGCAGTAGTTCATGATGTGTTACGTCACAGAATTGGAATTACTTACGAAGCTGAAGCTGAAAACGTAACTAGCGAAGACATTATTAATAAGATTGTAAATGTAGTTGAGGTACCTTAAATAGTTTACTGTATTCAGTCACAGTTTGCAGTAGCTTACTTAAAACTGAATACTATAATACTTATTAACGTAACGCAGATAACTAAAAACTGCGACTGAAAACTGTTTACTGAATACATGAATACTAAAGAATTACTAAAAAAAGTACGTAAAATCGAGATCAAGACAAGACGCTTGTCTGATCATATTTTTGGAGGCGAATACCATTCGACTTTCAAAGGTCGCGGTATGACTTTTTCCGAAGTTCGCCAGTACCAATTTGGAGACGATGTTAGAAATATAGATTGGAATGTAACCGCAAGAACCAACCTACCTCATGTAAAAGTTTTTGAAGAAGAGCGTGAGCTTACTATGTTACTTATGGTAGATATTTCGGGTTCAGAATTGTTTGGTACAGACCAACAGTTTAAAAATGAAATCATAACCGAAATTTCTGCAACGCTAGCATTTTCTGCAACACAAAATAACGATAAAATAGGACTGATTTTATTTTCAGATCAAATAGAATTATATATTCCGCCTAAAAAAGGACGTTCTCATGTATTACGTATTATTCGTGAATTAATTGAATTAAAGCCGAAAAGTAAAGGTACAAATGTAGCGGAAGCCTTAAAATTCATGCGAAACGTCATGAAGAAAAAAGCCATTGTTTTTGTACTGTCAGATTTTATAGCAGACGATTATAAGCAAACACTTAAGATTGCGGCTGGAAAACATGATATTACAGGTATTCGCGTATACGATAAAAGTGAAGAAGCAATACCAAATTTAGGAATGGTACAAATGCAAGATGGAGAATCTGGAGAATTAATGATGGTTAATACAGGCTCTAAAAAAGTAAGACAGAATTACGGTAATTTTTATAATGAGAAAGTAGCTTACTATAAAGATAGCTTTGCAAAATCTGGAGCAGGAAGTATTGATTGTCGCGTAGATGAAAGCTACGTAAAAAAATTACTAGGTTACTTTAAAAGAAGATAATTAAATGTCTGGTCGAGCGCAGTCGAGACCTCAATTTTTATAAATGAAAAAAACAGAATTAAAATATAATTTTAAAAGAGACAAAATTTCAATCTTTTTGTCTCTTTTCTTTGCTCTTTTTTCTCTATTCTCATTCAGTCAAGTTAAAGCAACTATAGATTCTACTTCAATTAAAATTGGTGCACAAGTCACTTATAAAATTGAAGTCGATACAGATACAACAGCGTTGGTTATTTTTCCTGAAGGTCAAACATTTTCTCCTCTAGAAATGATTGAATCTTACACCATAGACACCACAAAAAATAACGATCGTTACAACCTAATTAAAAAATACGGATTAACGCAATTTGATTCTGGTAGATATACCATACCAAAACAAAAAATATTGATAGGTTCAAAAGAATTCTATACAGATTCTCTAAAAGTTGAAATACGAGAAATTGTTATAGACACTACAAAACAAGGATTATACGATATAAAACCAATAATTGAAGTAGATAAGAGTATTGGTGATTGGTGGAAATATCTACTACTAGTTATACTTGCAATAGGCTTAGTAGGCTTTTTATTATGGTGGTTTATTTGGAGAGTAAAACCATTAACAGAGGAAGAAGAAATAGCATTATTACCACCTTACGATCGTGCTAAGTTAGCTTTAAAGCATTTAGACGAAAGTAGCTATCTTCAAAACGAAAATCTAAAAGGATACTATTCAGATTTAACATACATTATTCGAAAATTTCTAGACGAAAAGGTTTACGATCGCGCATTAGAAAGTACTACAGATGAATTGGTTTCTAGATTAAACTTATTAAAAGATGGCAACCAAATAGAATTAAGTAAAGACGATATTAGAAATATCGAGACCATTTTAAAACGTGCCGATTTAGTAAAGTTTGCAAAAGGCACTCCAGATGTTGCTTTAGCAGCAATAGATAGAAAAACAATTGACTTAGAAATCGACCACGTTAAGGAAGCTTTACCAGAACTAACCGAAGAAGAAAAACTTTTAGACAAGCAGTATAAAGAAGATCAAGCACGTAGAAAGAAAACTAAAAAAATAATATTAACCGTTGGTATTGTCTTCTTTTTATTAATTGGAACATTAGCTGGATTGGGTTATAAATATGGTTTTAGTTATGTAAAAGACACTATTTTTGGTCACGAAAGTAAAGAGTTGTTGGAAGGCGAATGGGTAACCAGCGAATATGGTTTTCCACCAATTTCCATTGCAACACCTAAGGTTTTAAAGCGTATTGAAATTTCAGTTGGAGAAGGCCAGGAAAATCAGCCAAAATCTAGTAGTTTCTCTTATGGCACAATGCTAGATGTTTTTAATGTTACAGTAAATACATTACAGTTTCCAAAGCAAACAAAAGAGGCAGGAACTCAAGAACAAGCTAATACACCAGAGGTTGATTTAGCTCAAATTTCGGAAAAAGGTTTACAAGCTATGGAAGCCAGAGGTGCAAAAAACATTGTAGCCCTAAAAGAAAAATTTGAAACACCAAATGGAGCCGAAGGTTTAAAGTCTTATGGAACCATGAATATTCCGTCTCCTGGAAGCGATAAATTAAGAGAAGCCAAATTTGCTTTTGTATTATTTACAGCAGAAAACGTATTACAACAAGTTATGGTTATTTATCAAGAAGACGATACTTATGCAAATAAAATGGTAGAACGTATTTTAAACTCAATAGAATTAAATCCAAAAACTAAATAATGTTTGAAGGCATAGAATTTTTAAATAAAGGATTTTTCTGGTTGCTGCTATTGCTGCCAGTAGCTTTGCTATGGTATTATTTTAAAAACAAACAACAAACAGCAGCACTTAACATATCAAGTTTAAAAGGCTTTAAGGTTACCAGTTCTTGGTTGCCAAAATTAAAACATTTACTTTTTGGGTTGAGATTAGTTGCTTTAACCTTTTTAATTATAGCGTTAGCAAGACCAAGAACAGTTGATGTTTCTACTAAAACAAAGACAACTCGAGGTATAGATATTGTAATGGCAATAGATGTTTCGGCAAGTATGCTTGCTAAAGATTTAAAACCTAATAGACTGCAAGCCTTAAAAAAAGTAGCTGCAGATTTTATTAAAGGACGTCCAAACGATCGTATTGGTATTGTAGAATATGCAGGAGAGAGTTATACAAAAACACCAATTACTAGCGATAAAAGTATTGTGTTACGTTCTCTAGAAGAAATTAGATACAATAATATTATTGAAGGCGGAACTGCTATAGGAATGGGTTTAGGTATTTCTGTAAACCGTCTTAAAGAGAGTAAAGCAAAGAGTAAAGTTATTATTCTACTAACAGATGGTGTAAATAATTCTGGTTCTATGAACCCGAAAATTGCGAGTGAATTAGCTGTGGAATTTGGTATTAAAACCTACACTATTGGTTTAGGTACAAATGGGATGGCTTTATCGCCAATTGGTATAAAATCTAACGGACAGTTTAAATACGGAAGAGTTAAAGTAGAAATAGACGAAGCACTACTTAAAGAAATAGCAGAAGTTACAGGAGGAAAATATTTTAGAGCAACCAATAATAAGAAGTTAGCCGAAATATATGACGAGATTAATAAGCTTGAAAAAACAGAAATAGAAGAGTTTAAATTTTATAATTACGAAGAAAAATTTAGATGGTTTGTATGGGTAACAGGAATCTTGTTACTGTTCGAACTACTGTTAAGAATTACCATTTTTAGAAGTTTTATATAATTTTAAAAAGTACAAACAAACAGTAAATGCAATTAGAAGAAAAAATATGGTTTTGGGCATTGCTAGTCATTCCAATAATATTGGTGCTGTTTTTAGCGCTTCAAATTTGGAAACACAAAACGCAAAATAAATTTGCTAATCAGGCTATTTTAAAACGATTGAGTCCTAACAAATCGTTATTTAAATCTGTACTTAAAATAGTAATTTTATGTTTAGTATTTGCTAGTTTAACAATGGCTTTAGTGAACCCTAAAATTGGTTCAAAATTAGAAACCGTAAAACGCGAAGGCGTAGATATTGTTTTTGCAGTTGATGTCTCTAAAAGTATGCTAGCCGAAGATATTGCACCAAACAGACTAGAAAAATCCAAGCAATTAGTTACTCAAATCGTAAATAATTTAGCTAGTGATCGTGTTGGAATTATAGCTTATGCAGGTAAAGCGTATCCGCAATTACCTATTACAACAGATTACGCTTCGGCTAAAATGTTTCTTAATAACATGAATACAGATATGCTGTCTTCACAAGGAACAGCAATTAACGAAGCCATAGAATTAGCAAAAACGTATTATGACGACGACCAGCAAACCAATCGTGTTTTAGTTATTATTAGTGATGGAGAAGACCATAGCCAAGCAGCAGCAAGTGTTGCAGAAGAAGCTAGCGAGGAAGGCATTAGAATTTTTACAATAGGTGTAGGAGATTTAAAAGGAGGACCAATACCAATTAAAAGAAATGGTGTTATTTTAAATTATAAAAAAGACAAACAAGGTGAAACCGTTATTACAAAATTAAATGAAGACACGCTTAAAAACATTGCAAGCGAAGCCAATGGTGTTTATATAAATGGAAGTAGTACAGGAAAAGTAGTTGAAGAAATACGAGATATTTTAAATAAAATGGATAAAACAGAATTTGAAAGCAAACAATTTGCAGCTTACGAGTCGCAATTTCAATGGTTTTTAGGTTTCGGATTATTGCTTTTATTTATAGATATTTTCTTATTAGAGCGTAAAACAGCTTGGTTGAAGAAGCTAAATTTATTTAACGAGAATTTATAAATTCCTTAACATCAACCAAATCAAGGCTTTCATATATTTAGAGCTTGAAAATTAACAATGAAAAACATAATAATCTACATATTAATATTTACAGTTTCTTTCACTTTTGCACAGCAAGAGGAAACAGAAAAAGCACTAAAAATATTAAATCAAGAAACTAACGATTTAATTAGCGATGCTAATGACTTGGCTAGTAGCGACGCCTTTGTTTCAGCTGAAATGGAATATAGAAGAGCAATCTCTAAAAAACCAACAAGTGTTGCTGGTACTTACAATTTGGGTCATTCATATTACAAAAAAGGAAATTTTGAAGAAGCCCTTTATCGTAATCAACAAGCTGCAAAACACGCGACAGATAAGTTAGAAAAGCACAAAGCGTTTCATAACATTGGAAACATTTTAATGGAAGAAAAGAAATGTAGCGAAGCTGCAGAAGCTTTTAAAAATGCATTAAGAAACAATCCTTTAGACGAAGAAACACGTTATAATTATGCACTAGCAAAAGAGTGTGCAAAAAACGAAGAGCCACCTCAAGAAGAGGACGATAATAAGGATAAAGACAAAGATAAAAAGGAAAACGAAGACCAAAAGGATAAAGATAAGAAAGAAGAAGAAGGCAAGGATAAAGAAGATAATAAAGACAAAGGAGAAGACGATAAAAAAGAAGGCGACGAAAACGAAGATGAAGGCAAGCCTGATGAAGAACAAGAAAAAGATGGTAAAGGAGACGACCAGAAAAAGGAGCAACCTAAACCACAACAACAGCCAGGAAAATTATCGCCACAGCAAATAAAAAACCTCTTGGAAGCCATGGAAAATCAAGAGCAAAAAGTACAAGATAAAGTTAATGCAAAAAAAGCAAAAGGCGCTAAAGTACAAACAGAAAAAGACTGGTAAATTAGTATTTAGTTTGCAGTCATAGTAATCCGTATTTACTAGGTTGCAATTACTCAAGTATTATAATAAAATTAAATAGAATTGTTTGTCATTCTTGCGAAGGCAGGAATCCAGAATAATAGAAATGAAAGTTACAAAACACATAGCAATGCTACTTATTATACTTTTTACAAGTATAGCAGGAGCACAAGTGAAATTTCAAACTAGAGTTAGTAAAAAAACTTTAGGATTAAACGAGCGTTTGCGTGTGGATTTTTCTATGAATAAAGATGGAGATAATTTTAATCCACCAGCTTTTAATGGTTTTAATATAGTTGGAGGTCCAAACCAATCTGTTAGTAATTCATGGATTAATGGAAAGCGTTCTTTCGAGAAAACATACAGTTATTTCTTGTCACCAAAACGAATGGGAAGTTTAATGCTTGAATCTGCAAGTATAGAAATCGATGGTAAAATTTATAAAACAAACGCCATTGTAATTAAAGTTACCAAAGAGATACAAAAACCAAAAGACCCAAGTACAGCTACTGCTACAGATAATATTCATTTAGTAGCTGAGGTTTCTAAAACCAATCCATATTTAAACGAGGCTATTACAGTAGTTTACAAATTGTATGTAGCACCAAGAACTGGTGTTAGTAATTGGCGTGAAACAGACGATCCAGAATACGACGATTTTTGGAGCCAAAGTATCAATCCAAAAGGATTAAAAATTGAAAGAGGCAAGTATAAAGGAGAAGACTACCAATATGTAGTGTTACGCAGAACTGTTTTATATCCACAAAAAACAGGTAAGCTAATAATAGAACCTTTAAAATTAGATGTTACTGCAGATATTCCAACAAAAAGACGAGATATTTTTGGACAGCGTTTAATGAGTAAAGTTAACGTTCCTGTTACAGCTGGAAGGCGAACAATAAATGTAAAACCTTTACCAGAAGAAGGAAAACCTTTAGATTTTACTGGAGCAGTTGGAGACTTTAAATTTAATTTAAGCACTTCTAAAAGTCAGCTTAATGCAAACGAATCTATGCAAGCAAAGGTTTCGGTTTCTGGAAAAGGAAATTTAAAACTTTTAACGCTACCTAAACTAACGTTACCAAACTCACTTGAAGTATATGAACCTGAGCATGCTGAAAATGTACGTACTAATTTAGATGGAATGCAAGGTGAAATTTCTGATAGTTATACCATTGTACCGCAATACAAAGGTAAATATCCTATACCAACAATTTCGTTTTCTTATTTTGATTTAAAGACAGAAAGTTATAAACGTATTTCTTCAAACGAAACTATAATTAATGTGATAGAAGGTCCTGTCCATGGCGCTTCAGATAACAACTTAATAACAGAAGGTGGAGATAGGCAAAATGTTGTTTTAAACGACGACCAATTTGCATTTATTAAAACAAGTCCTAATTTTATTTCTAAAAAAGAAAAATCATTCTTTAAATCTAAAGCATTTTGGGCTAGTTTGCTATCACCTTTACTGGCAATACCTTTGGCAATAGTCTTCCGAAGAAAAAGAGAACAACGTGCAGGAGATTTAGTAGGCAACCGTTTAAGAAAAGCAGATAGATTATCTAAAAAATATTTAGGAGAAGCTAAAAAAGCTTTAGGACAAAAAGAAGCTTTTTATGTAGCTTTAGAAAAAGCTTTACATAACTATTTAAAAGCAAAATTAAATATAGAAACTAGCGACTTAAGTAAAGATAGAATACAACTATTATTATTAGAAAGACAAGTAGAAACTACTGTAGTAAAAGATTTTGAAAGTATTCTTGAAAATTGTGAATTAGCAAGATATACACCAATTACAACAGTAACTATGCAGCAAGATTATGAAAAATCTGCTAGCACAATTAATTTAATAGATAAACAAATAAGATAATATTTTTTTATTTCCGTGTAAGCGGAAATCGTAATATATGAAATACATACTTTACATATTTTTATTTTTCATGGCAAGTCTTTCGGCACAAAACGAAAAGGTTTTCGATCAGGCAAATGCACTTTATAATGAGGGTAAATTTGCTGAAGCTATAGATAGATATGATGTAATATTAAATACAGATAAGCATTCTGCAGAGTTGTATTATAACATAGCAAATGCACATTACAAACTTAACCACATAGCACCTTCTGTATATTATTATGAAAAAGCACTAGCTTTAAAACCAAATGATAAGGATATTAAAAATAACTTAGCCTTCGCTAATAATATGCGAATAGATGCTATAGATAATTTACCAGAAGTTGGTTTGTCTCGGTTTGTAAAAAAAGTAACTAATAGTTTGTCTTTTAATGCTTGGGCAAAAGTATCTGTAGCATTAGTAATGCTTTTTGTTTTATTATATCTATTCTATTATTTCACTTATGGAACAGGAAAAAAGCGTTTCTATTTTGTAGGTAGTACATTGTCAATAGTGTTTGCTTTGATGGCTTTGGTATTTACATTTTACAGCTATAGTTTGGCAAATAAAAACAATCCAGCTATTGTATTTGCCCAAGAGTCTAAAGTAAAAACTGAGCCTAATTTAAGAAGCGACGAAGCTTTTGTTTTACACGAAGGAACCAAAGTACAGGTTTTAGACTCTATAAACAACTGGAATAAAATTAAGCTTAGCGATGGTAAAATTGGTTGGGTTCCAAAAGAAGACATAAAATTGCTGAATATATTTTAGTTATTCTTTAACAATCTTTCCCTTATCAAGTCTTATATTTACTTTTCTTAATTTTAATAGATGTTAAAACAATATTTACCAATTTTCTTTACTGTGCTATTTTTGTTGACATCTATGGCACCATCGGTATTGGTTTTGGTTGATGATTCTATTGATGTTTCTTTTTTATTTGACGCTTCAGAAGAAGAAGAAGAAGAAAAAGGTAAGGAAAAAAACAAGGAGTTAGAAGTTTTTGTTATTGATACTACTTTAGAAGCAGAACGTTTTTTTGCTTCTGAAAGCCAGGATAACCTTGAATATACTTTCAAAAACTATCCTAAACCACATCTTAATTTATTATTTCCACCACCCGAATTTATTTAGTAATTTCCCTAAAATAGGACTGTCTAGTTCAAATCTATAGTATTAAAATATCCTACTGCAAATCTATTTCAGTAGTAAAAAATCAATTTATTTATGTTTAAAAGTTTAAAAAATGACTTGCCAGCGAGTATAGTCGTGTTTTTTGTAGCATTACCATTATGTTTAGGTATTGCTTTGGCGAGTGGAGCGCCATTATTTTCTGGAGTAATTGCAGGAATTATAGGAGGTGTTGTAGTTGGAGCTTTAAGTGGTTCTAAAATAGGTGTTAGTGGACCAGCAGCAGGTTTAGCGGCAATTGTACTTGTAGCAATTGGTAGTTTAGGTGGTTATCAAAATTTCTTGGTAGCTGTTGTATTAGCAGGAGTTATTCAAATTTTATTTGGTATTTTAAAATTAGGAATTATTGGATATTACTTTCCATCTTCAGTAATAAAAGGGATGCTAACTGGAATAGGAATTATTATTATTCTAAAGCAAATACCACATTTTTTTGGTTATGATCCTGATCCATCAGGCGATTTTGCATTTTTCCAAGTCGATGGACAAAACACTTTTTCAGAGATTATTAGTACACTAAACCACATTACTCCAGGATCTACATTAATTGGATTAATTGGATTAGGAATTTTATTACTTTGGGATAAAGTACTATCTAAAAAAGGAAAGATTTTTAATCTTATTCAAGGACCATTGGTAGCTGTTGTAGTTGGTATTGTATTTTTTGTTGTAACGCAAGGGAATTCAAGCATGGCCATTGAGAGTACTCATTTAGTAAGTGTACCAATTCCAGACAGTGTAGATTCGTTTATTGGACAATTTAGTTTTCCTAATTTTGCGGTAATTACAAATGGAGACGTCTGGGTAGTTGCCTTTACTATTGCTTTAGTGGCAAGTTTAGAAACATTATTATGTGTTGAAGCTACAGATAAACTAGATCCACATAAAAATGTAACACCAACCAATAGAGAATTATTTGCTCAAGGAACAGGAAATATTATTTCTGGATTGATAGGAGGTTTACCTATTACTCAGGTAATTGTTAGAAGTTCTGCAAATATTCAATCTGGTGGTCGTAGTAAAATGTCTGCTATAGTTCACGGATTTTTCTTATTAATATCGGTTATTTTAATTCCAACATTATTAAACATGATTCCGTTATCTGTATTAGCAGCCATTCTATTAATAGTAGGTTATAAACTAGCAAAACCAAAACTGTTTAAAACAATGTTCAACTTAGGTTGGAAACAGTTTATTCCTTTTGTGGTAACAGTTTTAGGTATCGTGTTTATAGATTTACTTTGGGGAATTGGACTAGGATTAGCAGTAGGTATCGTTGTAATTTTAATAAAAAGTTTCCAAAATTCTCATTTCCTACATATAGAAGATAAGAGTAATGGAAAGCATAGAATAAAAATGACATTTGCCGAAGAGGTTACCTTCTTTAACAAAGGTTCTATTTTAAAAGAATTAGATAGCTTACCAAGAGATACTTATTTAGAATTAGATGTTAGAAAAACAAGATACTTAGATAATGATATTATTGAAATTTTAGATGATTTCGCTTTTAAAGCTAAAGAGAGAAATATTGATATTCAATTAATGTCTGAACGTGGTATAGTTGAGAATCCAGATAGTTTTATTGAGTTTTTTAAACTAAGACCAAAAACAGCATAAAATATAATATTATGAAAGATCAAAAATATAAAATATTAGTGCTTTCAGACTTGAAAGATACCTTAGATAGTGTGTTAAAAAACACTATTAGTTTATCTCAGATAATTAATGCTGATATCGAATTTTTTCACGTAAAAAAGCCTACTGATATTGTAGAAATGGAAAGCCAATTATCGGCAATGAGAACTATTAACAAAGAACATGTTTTAATGGATAATAAATTGAGAGATTTATTAGAGCCAATATCTAAAGATTATAACGTAAAAATTAATCATAGTTTCTCTTTTGGTAATATAAAAAATGAAATTAGTGATTGTATAAAAGAGTGCAAACCAGATATTATTATTTTAGGAAAGAAAAAATCTAAACCACTAAGCTTTATTGGAGATAATGTAACAAATTTTGTGTTTAAAAATCATGAAGGCGCAGTATTAATCGCTGCAGGTGATAGATTAAAACCTAATACCGAATTATCTTTAGGTCTTTTAAATAATCCTGAACAAAATATTAATTTAGAATTTGCTGAAAATTTGTTGGCTAATACTAATAGACCTTTAAAGTCTTTTAAATTTATTGACAAGTCAAATAATTATGATTTAGATTCAAATAAAAAAACTGTTGAGTACGTTTTCGATAAAGGAGATAATGCAGTTAAAAATCTATCAAAATATTTAGCTAAAAGTAATGTCAACTTGTTGTTTTTAAATAGAGAAGCAAAGACTAGTAATAAAAAGTCAGCTTCATTAAGTTCAGAGCAAAAAAATGTTATCAATATGGTAGATGTTTCTCTTTTGTTTAGTAACAGAAAACAACCCATACATATTTCTAAATAGAAAACAGAAATGAAATTTTTAAAACAAGCAGTGTTAATTATTGTTCTTTTGGTGTTTTTTACACCAATAAATACTAATGCCCAAGATAGCGACTTGGGCAATTGGTTAATTTATATTGGTAATAAAAAACTAAACAATGGATGGAGCATACATAATGAAGTACAATACCGAAATTATGATGCCATTGGTGATTTAGAACAATTGTTATTACGTACAGGTATAGGTTATAATTTAACAGAAAATAATAATAACCTATTATTAGGTTACGGTTATATTTTATCTGAAAACTATATAGGTGAAACAGATGAAAAAGTTTCGGTTAACGAGCATCGTATTTTTCAACAATTTACAACGAAGCAAAAAATTGGTAAAGTAGGTTTAAGCCATCGTTACCGTTTCGAGCAACGTTTTGTTGAAGATGATTTTAGAATGCGATTAAGATATTTTTTGGGAATAAACATTCCACTTCAGTATAAAGAAGATGGTAAAAACCCACTGTATCTTTCAGCATATAATGAGATTTTCTTGAATACAGAATCATCGGTTTTCGATAGAAATCGTGTGTATGGAGGATTAGGTTATAAGTTTTCTAATGCGCTAAGAATGGAGTTAGGTTACATGAATCAATTTTTCGAAAACTCGGGAAGAGATCAAATTAACTTAATAGCATTCGTAAATTTCTAATTAAATAAATTTTGAGTACCATTTACTTTTAAACTAGAAATGAAAAAACTACTTTACAATCTAAAGTTAAAACTAGAAATATGAAGAATTTGTTTTCAAACATTAAAGGCGATGCCTTTGGTGGTATTACCGCAGGAATTGTTGCATTACCACTAGCATTAGCATTTGGTGTTTCATCAGGATTAGGACCAGAAGCTGGTTTGTATGGTGCCATATTTATTAGTTTTTTCGCTGCACTGTTTGGTGGAACAAGTACTCAAATTTCTGGGCCAACTGCACCAATGACCGCAGTAAGTATGGTTGTAATTGCAGGAATAATAGCAACAAACGATGGAAACGTAGATAAAGCTCTACCAGTTATATTAACTGTTTTTTTGCTAGCTGGTTTAATGCAAATTGGTTTAGGCGCTTTAGGGCTTGGAAAGTATATTAGATATATTCCATATCCTGTAGTTTCTGGTTTCATGACAGCAATTGGAGTAATAATACTATTAACTCAAATTTTACCTTCAATTGGTTATTACCCAAAAGAAGACACAGCTTTTGTAGAAACTTTTAGACCTCAAGCGGAAGAGGTCCTACTTAAAAATATTTTAAAAGAAGAAGCAGGAGAAGGTATTTTGGTTCTTGAAAATTTTAAAGAAACTCAAATTAGGGCAAATGCAATAACGCCAAAAGATATTTTAAAAGAATCTCAGACTATTGCAGAGAAAACAGGAAAAAGTACTTTAGGAGTACTTAGAATACTTCCAAGGGCCTTAAAAAACATTAATTGGTTAGAGCTTGTATTAGCGCTTTCTACAATTTTTATTGTTTTTGGTTTTAAACGGATTACTAAAAAAATACCAAGCACTTTAGTAGCCTTAATTGTAGTATCTGGTGTTGCTTATGGATTTAATTTAGGTTACAGACCAATTTCTGAAATACCTGGAGGAATACCAATTCCTAATCTAGAAATGTTTACAAGCTTTAATCTAGGTAGTATTACACCTTATATATTTACAGCCCTAACTTTAGCACTTTTAGGAGCAATAGATTCTTTGCTTACAAGTGTGGTTGCAGATAATATGACTAAAACCAAACATAAACCAAATAAAGAATTAATAGGTCAAGGTATTGGAAATAGTATAGCATCTATATTTGGTGGTATTCCTGGAGCAGGAGCAACTATTAGAACAGTTGTAAATATCAATGCAGGTGGAAAAACAAAGTTGTCTGGAATGATTGCAGGTATAATGTTGTTATTAATTATGTTAGCATTTAGCGATGTAGCTTCAAAAATTCCAGCTGCTGTTTTAGCAGGTATTTTAATAACTGTAGGCATTGGCGTTATGGATTATAAAGGCTTAAAAGCCATACCTAGTTTACCAAAAGACATTAAATTAGGACCAATAAAATTAAGCTCAGAAGTATTAATTATGCTTATTGTTTTAGTATTATCAACCTTTTGGGATTTAATTTATGCAGTAGGTATTGGTTTAGTAATAGCCTCATTAATGTTTATGAAAAAGATAGGAGATTTAACAGCTGAACGTTCAGACGTAAAGTCTTTAGATGAAGAAGCATGGTTAGATGAAAGTGATTTTCCAATAAACCTTAAAGAAGAAGTGTTTATTAAACACTTAAAAGGTCCTTTGTTTTTTGGTTCTACAAGCGATTTTCAAGCACTTACCTTGCAAATTCCTGACACCGCAACAACTGTTATTTTAAGATTAGGACGTATGCAGTACATGGATCAATCTGGTTTGTATGCTATGGAAGATATGCTTCAATATTTAAAAACTAAAGGCGTAGAAGTTCTTTTTGTAGATCTATTAAAACAACCGCGTTATATGATGGAACGTATTGATATTATTCCAGATTTTATACCAAACGAACACGTTTTTAAAGATTTTAAAACCTGTTTAAAATGGGTTAAAAATAATGTGAAAGACACAATTAAAAATTAATAACTTTTCCTTTTAAAGGAACTTAATTCAAAATTAAAATGAAAAACACAGCAATTACAAAACAAGTTCAAGATACATTAACACCAAGTAGCGTGTTAAAAGATTTATTAGTAGGAAACGAGAGATTTGTAAACGGTAAACTTCAGTCTGTTGATAATTCTGCATTAGTATCTCAAACAACAGGAGGACAATTTCCTAAAGCAGTTGTATTATCGTGCATAGATTCTCGTGTGCCAGTTGAAACCGTTTTAGACCAAGCTATAGGTGATATATTTGTAGCGAGAGTTGCAGGAAATTTTGAAAATGCAGACATATTAGGCAGTTTAGAATATTCTTGTAAAGTAGCAGGAAGTAAATTAGTTTTAGTGATGGGTCATGAAGCATGTGGTGCTGTAAAAGCTGCTTGCGATGGTGTAGAATTAGGGAATATTACACATTTATTAAGTAATATTTTACCTGCTGTTCGCCAAAGTGCGAAAGAGGTAGATGGAGAAGCAAACTCTTCGAACAAAGCATTTGTAGCAAAAACAGTAGAAAATAATGTAAAATTAACAATAGAGCGTATTCGTGAAAAAAGTCCAATCTTAAAAGAAATGGAAGAAAACAACGAAATCTCAATTGTTGGTGGTGTTTATAATCTACATTCTGGTAAAGTAGAAATGCTATAATAAAGGTATTATACAATTATAAAAAAACCACTCGATTGAGTGGTTTTTTTGTTTAGTAAAATTTTTAAGATTCGGTTTCAGGCTCTATTTCATCGTCATCAGCCTTTATAATATTTGGAAAAATTATTGGCGCAATAGATTTTACAGGTTTATAAAGTATAGAATCTTTAATATGTTCTTCATCAACAAAGGTTATTGTGTTATTCATTTTATTAAAAACAATTAGTACGACACTTAATATCATTCCTATTTTTAGTGCTCCAAAAACACCACCAAGTAATTTGTTTAAAATACCAAGCGAAGCAAAGTCTGCAAGCTTAGTAAATGCTTTTCCAGTTAAGGCAATTATTATTATTATAATTACAAATGTAATAGCAAAAGCAGTGATATTGATAGTTTTTTCTGCCCATGCTGTTCGTTCTTGAAGAAATTCGGCAACAAAGTAACTAAAATGTATGGCACCATAAACTCCAGCAACTAGCGCAACTAAGGAGGCAACTTCAACAAAAAGACCTTTCATAAAACCACGAACAAGTCCAAAAAGTAATAAAGCACCTAAAACAATATCAATAACAGCCATAATATTAGATTTTAGACAAATATAAATTAACTTTGTGACTTTCAAACTTTATACTTTTAACAAATACATGTCTAGAGATCAAGAATTAAAAGAACGATGGGAATTGGTTGTTAGTAAACTATCCAACCAATTTGCAGATGGAGATAAATTAGATTTAGACGCAATAATTTACCTTATTGGCATTCAAGAATTAGGGCAATTAGAGCGCAAGTTTAAAAAGGATCACAAGCTCGATTTAATGCATATTGCTATTTGTAAGTTATTAGTACCTTATGGATATTATGAACTAGATTTTGTTGATAAAGAAGGTTGGCCACATTATACAATAAAAGAACAATTGCCAACTTTAAAAGCTGGCGAGCAAAGTGTTTTAATGAAAGAAGCGATTGTAAATTACTTTTTAGAAACGGAATATATAAAGTAGAAATTCATAAATTTGTGGCTTCACTAAGAGTTACTGAATTAAATTCAGCATAAAATGATAGATAAGATAAAAGAACTCATTGCAGAAGCAGATAGCTTTAAAGCACAATCTAAAGAAGAGGTTGAAGCTTTTAGAATAAAATATTTAGGCAAAAAAGGTTTGCTTAACGATTATTTTGCTGAGTTTAAAAATGTAGCAAACGAGCAAAAAAAGGAGTTTGGTCAAGTTATTAACCAGTTAAAAAATACTGCTCAAGAAAAAGTTAACGCTTTAAAAGAAGAGTTAGATAACTCAACAGACGATAACTCTGGAAATCTAGATTTATCACGTCCAGGAGCACCAATAACTATTGGATCTAGACATCCTATTTCTATTGTAAAAAACGATATTATAGATATATTTTCTCGAATAGGATTTAATGTAAGCGAAGGCCCAGAAATAGAAGACGACTGGCATAATTTTACTGCATTAAACTTACCAGAATACCATCCAGCAAGAGACATGCAGGATACCTTTTTTATACAAACAGATCCAGATATATTATTACGTACGCATACAAGTTCTGTACAAGTACGTTATATGGAAAATAACCAACCTCCAATTCGTACTATTTCACCAGGTCGTGTGTATAGAAATGAAGCTATTTCGGCAAGGTCGCATTGTTTTTTCCATCAATTAGAAGGATTATATATAGATAAGGATGTAAGTTTTGCAGATTTAAAGCAAACTTTACAATACTTTACTACAGAGCTTTTTGGGAAGTCTAAAATAAGATTACGTCCATCGTATTTTCCATTTACAGAACCTAGTGCAGAAATAGATGTTTATTGGGGACTTGAAACAGAAACCGACCATAAAATCACCAAAGGAACTGGTTGGTTAGAAATTGGCGGTTGTGGTATGGTAGATCCAAACGTATTAACCAATTGTGGTATTGATGCGAATGAATATTCTGGCTTTGCTTTTGGAGTTGGTATAGATCGTATAGCAATGTTATTACACCAAATTAGTGATATTAGATTGTTAAGTGAAAACGATGTTAGGTTTTTAGAGCAGTTTAAAAGTGCCTTGTAATACTAGCGTTTTTATATGAAAAAAGACATCCATATTCCTAAAGTTGAAAACGTTTACATTGCTGTAGTAAACGAGTACAACGACATTTATAAAACACAAGATTGGAACGCTTACATTATTAACGATAAAGACGTTGATATAGAAATGGTTTTAATTGTTACAAGTGGCTATAATGAAGATAAAATGACTTCTATCTTTAGAAAAAAACTAGATGTACTCCCTAAAAAAAGCTATGCTAAAATAGAGTTAATGCAAGAAGATTTATTTGCACTAAATAACCAGTTTAAAGTTACTTTTTTTGAAGATAATAAGATGTTTGATAAAACATACACTTTTAGAAAAAACACTATTAATTTAAAGGCTTTGCAGTCTTTGCCTTTAATGGAAGTAAAAGGTGTTTTGGTTAAATAACCAATTCCTGAGAATGCAGGAATCTTATAATAAATAAGCATAAACTTAGAAAGAAACTTTACAGTAGTAGATTAGTGCGTTAGGGATTGAACGGTCTGTTTGAGCTCCTCGAAGAGAGCGAGTAGTGAAAGCCCGACCTTTTTAGGTAACGCCCAAAAAGATAAAATTCCTTTTTTTTAAAGGGATTTATTAATCCAACTTATCAGTCAATTTTTTAAATACTTTTTTAGCGTCTTTACCTTCATATAAAATTGCGTAAACAGCATTTATAATTGGTAGTTTGGTTTTGCTTTTATTTTTTTCGTTTAATAAAAAAGCACTTTTTGTAGCGTAGTAACCTTCAGCAACCATACTCATTTCCATTTGTGCAGATTTTACAGTGTAGCCTTTACCTATCATGTTTCCAAACATGCGGTTTCTAGAGAAAACCGAGTAGCCAGTAACCAATAAATCACCTAAGTAGGCAGAGTTGTTTATGTTACGTTTCATTTTATGCATTTTCTTAATAAAACGTTTCATTTCACGAATTGCATTACTCATTAATACACTTTGGAAATTATCGCCATAGCCTAATCCATGAGCCATTCCAGCTGCAATAGCATAGATGTTTTTAAGCATTACTGCATATTCTGTACCTATAACATCGTCGCTAATTTTAGTTTTTATATAATTGCTAGACAAAGCATCTGCAATTGCTTGCGCTTTTACAGCATCTGCACATGAAATAGTTAAATAAGATAATCTTTCTAGTGCAACTTCTTCTGCATGGCAAGGTCCAGCAATAACTCCAATATTTTCGAAAGGTACATTAAAGTTTTCATGAAAATGCTCGCCTAAAAGTAATCCTGTTTCTGGAAGAATACCTTTTACAGCACTAACTACAATTTTATCTTTAAGTTCTAAATTAAGTTTTTTAAGTTCACTATTAATAAAAGCAGAAGGGATTACAAATATTAAAACATCTGCATAAGTCACCATCTCATTAATATCATTACTAATATGAAGTTGGTCTAAATGAAATTCTACAGAACTTAAATACGTAGGGTTGTGTTGTTCTTTTAGTAAGTGTTCTTTAGTGTAAACACTTCTCATGTACCAACCAACCTTTTCTTGGTTTTCACATAGCATTTTTACTATAGCAGTTGCCCAACTTCCAGATCCAAAAACAGCATATTTTAATTCTTTACTCATAGGTATAATTAATTATAAAACAAAATTACACAATTATTAGTTGTTGTTAATATGCTAAAAAACAGCATTTTATTTATTTTGGCAAAGCTTTTGAAATTGTTGTTATATCAATCCTTTAAAACGAAACGATTATGAAGACATTAAAATCACTTTCAGTATTTGCCTTAATGGCAACACTATTAACTTCTTGTTATACAGAAGTTTTAATAGAAGACGGTTATGCAAACAACACTACACCAGCAATTTCTATAAATCAATTATTAAACTCTTACGAGCTTTGGTATGTAAATATAAATGAAACTGTAGGTTATGGCGAATCACCATTGTTACAAATTGCATTTACACTATCTTTTAGAAATGGAACTTTACATGCTAATAATAATTTGGTTGGTATAGGAAGTCAAGGTAATGGTTTTGGAATACCAGTAGGATATTATAATGCTTATAACATGGTTTTAGATATCGATCACGATATTGATGGTTACGATAGTTTTGATGTTTACCAAATAGACAATAACACAATAGAGCTTTATAACCCTTTTAACGATACCTCTTATTTTTTAAATGGTTACCAACGTTCTAACTTTGATTACGACTATGTTTTTTACGATAACATTCAGTATTTTATGCAAGAATATGAAGCTTGGGAAAAAACATATACAAGCGATTTTGGTGCATTAAATGAATTTGACAACGAAAACTTCTTACAGTTTTTATCTGGCAGAAATGATAACACTTTTAGAAGTTCTCAAGATATAAATGTAACACACCCAAACAATTTGTATTGGGATTTTACAGGAGATTATGGTGTAGGAAACGTTAATGGAAATATGTATTTAAAAACATTAACTCTTGATTACGATTATTTTGATAATGAGTTTTTTGAACTTAGTGTTATAAACGATCAAAGAATAGAGTTATTACATGCAGATTCTGGAACGGTTTACGAGTTTACTGGTAGAGGTTATATTGAGTATTTAAAAGAT
>NZ_JALZVX010000125.1 GCF_023299985.1 Lacinutrix sp.
CACATTTTACGCTTAAGCGATAAAAGTAATTTAAGAAGAGAGAAAGATAAATAACTAAAATATTTATAAGACGCCTAAACAATTAGTTTAGGCGTTTTTGGTTATTATGTTTACTTTAGATAGATTACCAAGGATAGATGGAAAGAAATCGATAATAACGCATCTTAATTTAAAGAGATAGTATAAAAATATTAATACGCAATAAAAAAGACGCCTAAACTAATTGTTTAGGCGTCTTTGGTTTAATTCAAGAGCTATTTAATTTACTTCAAATGTGACCTTTAAATTTACTCTAAAGTCTGATACTTCTCCATCTTTTACACTAGCGCTTTGATCTTGTACGTATACAGAACGAATGTTTTTTACACTTTTTGACGCGTGCTTTACTGCTTTTTTAGTTGCGTCTTCCCAACTTTTATCAGAGTTAGATAATACTTCAATAACTTTTAATACTGCCATAATTTTAGATTTTAAATTTATCTAAAGTTACAAATTTTTGTAATAAAGTATATTTTGAGTTTTATAAAAGAGTGTTAAACCGATGAAAATATTTATTTTTAAGATTAACCGTTAATAGCTTCAACAGTGTTTACTTTTCCTTTCAACATTTCTTTTAACATATTTTCAATTCCATTTTTCAGTGTAAATGTTGAAGAAGGACAACCACTACAAGCACCTTGTAAAATCACTTTTACAGTTTTGGTGTTTTCATCGTAAGAATCAAACTGAATATTTCCACCATCACTAGCAACAGCAGGTTTTACATATTCTTCTAGTATATTAATAATTTCTTTAGAAGTGTCATCTAATGTCTCAAAATGCGCTTCAACTTTTTCTGTAGATTTTTCTATTACCTCAGGAGCATTTGGAGAAATAATTTCTTTTCCGTTTTCGATGTGTGTTCTAATAAATTCACGTAGCTCGTTTGTAATATCATTCCATTCGGCTACTTCATATTTAGTTACAGAAACATAGTTTTCGTCTATAAAAACACCTTTAACAAAAGGGAAATGAAATAATTCGGTGGCAAGCGGTGAAGATTTTGCAGTGTCTATAGAAGTGAATTCGAAAGCCGCATTAGCAATTTTTTTATTTGCAACAAATTTAATAACACTAGGATTTGGTGTACTTTCAGCATAAACAGTAACAGGTGTTTTTTTTGGGGCGATATCTTGGTTTATAACAAGATTACCTTCGTTTAAATAATTTTCAATCTGTTCAGACACTTCATTTTGAACATCTTGCCATTCAACAATATTGAAACGCTCAATTGCTACAAAATTACTTGTTATATATACTTTTTTTACAAAAGGTAAATAAAATAATTGTTGGGCTAATGGAGAAGCTTTAGCTTCGTCGATGTTATTAAATTCGAAACTTTGGTGCTGTGTTATAAATTGATTGACTTCAAACTTTAATATCCTAGGATTAGAAGTTTCTTGAGTTGTGACTTTAAAAGCATTCATTTTGCAAAATTTTATACAAAAATACTAAAAGTAAGTAGAGATATCGATATATTTGATACTTAAAGATTACGTCAATATGTAGAAAATTTTAGCTTTTCTAATAAAAACTTTTTTATATTGGTAGCTTTAACTTTTGAGAGCATAAATATTAAAAAGTAAATTTATATATTTGGCAACGATATAATTTTTTCGATAAACAAGAGTTATATTAGCGTGAGCTATACATTTTGAACCAACATCTACCTTGAAAACAAAGATTATGAAATTACAAAGGTTATTAATATTGGCAGTTATTAGTTTTTTTAGCACCCAAATTACTAAAGCCCAAGAAGGACTTCCTATATACTCTGATTATTTAACAGATAATTACTATTTACTTCATCCATCTATGGCTGGAGTTGCCAATTGTTCTAAAGTTAGAATTACTGGTCGCCAACAATGGTTTGGAGATGATGATGCACCAGCATTAGTAACTGCTAGTATTAATGGTCGCATTGGAGAATCTCAATCTGGAATTGGAGGTATAGTATATTCTGATAATAATGGTTTTCATTCTCAAACAGGTGCATATTTAACTTATGCCCATCACCTTATGTTTTCTAGAAGTACTGCAGATTTAAATATGCTATCTTTTGGTTTAAGTGTAGGAGCTATTCAATATAAACTAGATGAGACTTCTTTTTTAGCAGATGGATTTGATCCAATAATTGCTGGTATCGAACAATCTGCAACCAATTTTAATGTAGATTTTGGGTTTTCTTACCATTTATATAATTTTTACGCTCATGCAACAGTAAAGAATCTATTAGAAAATGATGGTATAAATTTTAATGAACAAGGTTTGAGTTTTGAAAACTTAAGAACATATATCTTTTCTGTTGGTAACACTTTTAGTAGTTATAACAACGATTGGAGTTTTGAACCATCAGTGTTGTTTTTGTATAGAGATGCAACAGAAGAAGCTTCTTTTGATGTTAATCTTAAAGCTTATAAAGCAATGGATTTTGGTAAAGTTTGGGGAGGAATATCTTACAGAAGAAGTTTAGATGGTGCTGAGTTTTTAGATGGATCTGGAGTAAGTAGCCAGAAATTACAATATATAACACCACTTTTAGGTGTTGATTTAGACACCTTTATGTTTGCTTATACTTACAGTTATCAAGCAAATTCTGTAGTATTTAATAATGGTGGCTTTCACCAATTAACACTAGGATATAACTTTGGTTGTTCTAAAGAGCGTTACAGTTGTAACTGCCCAGCAATTAACTAAACATTTATATAAATATATAAAAAATGCCTTCGATATACTTCGAAGGCATTTTTTTATGCTACTAAATTGAAGGTTAAAACTATTTCCAAGTATAGTTTTTAGCTTTGGCTTGAGATTTTATAGCTTGTATCATAGCGTTTTCTAATCCGTTACTATTGTCTTTGTTAGCTTTTAAAATGTAATCTTTTCGTTTACTATTTAATTCTTGAATTTTCTTTTGAATAGCTTCACGTTCGTTCTTTTTATTCAAAACGTACGTTTTAATTTCTGAAGTACTTTTGTTTTTTAATTCCTGTGGTAATTCACTTTCATCTAATTTTTCATATTTAAATTCTTTGTCTTTTGAAGCATCTACCAAATCCCAAGACGAGTTTTTGTATAAATGTGAACTTTTACTAACGGTTCTACTTACCGCATTTGCACTACTATAACCTTCAGCATTATCATCTTGTTCGGCCTGTAATTCCATTTTTTTTCTACCTTGAGAACCATACGCGACATAGGTTTTATTAAGCTTGTTGTTTTTTTGTAAAATAGCATCGTCATAAGGTGTTGTAACATGTATAGTTTCTTTGTTATGGTTTATAGCCATATAATCTCCATGCGCTAAATCTGCTCCATCTTTCCAATAACCAGAAATACCTTGATTATAGTTTCCACAAAAAATGGTATTAACAGTTACATCTTTATTATGTGCAAGTTTAGATGCTTCTTTATAACTAACCTTACCTTGAGTAAAAGGCTCGTTTCCAGCAATAAATATAAATTTTAAATCATCTTTGTTGTCTTTCCACTCTAGTTGGTTTAAGGCAGTATTTATTACATAACCGCAATATTCGTTACCTCCTTTTGTGGTTAAAGAGAAGAGTTGTTTAGAGATCTCATCTAAATCATCACTAAAGGCTAATACTTGCCTTATGTAACCTTCTTCACCGTTTAGGTTGTCGTTTCCATATTCGTAAAGTGCGATCTCTAAATTAGGCTTGTCGTCTTTACATTTAGCATAAGATAACTCGTTTACAATTTCCCAAAGCTGAGCTTTTGCTTGGTCTATTAATCCATCCATACTATTACTTGTATCCAATAATAACGCAACTTTAATGTATTGTTTGTTTGGTTTTGGAGCAACTGGATCTATTGTTTCTAAAGTTTCGTTTAATGCAAAACTTTCGGTTTGCTTTTTGTTGTTAGCATTACATGCCAAAAAGAAAAAGGCTGTTAAAGCTATTAAGCTTGATTTAATTGGTGTTTTCATGTGTTTATATTTAGTGTTTTATCTTCTAATTCAGATACCTTTTATAGCCATATAGGTTTATATATGTTGAAGTATTTAAGGCTAGCATGACTTCTTTTTTATTGTTATTAATTTTCTAATTTTAATTCTGTTGCCTTTAACTCTCCATCTTTAGAAAGCACGAAATACTTGTTTTTTATTACCTCTTTTTCTTTTAGTACAGGTTCTGGTTTTTTAGGTTTTTCTCTATACTGTAATTTAATTTCCATTCCTATTTGTATAACAGGTTCTACTATGGATGGGTTTATTACAACATCATATTCTTTAAAAGATAACGGGTCGTAATAATAAGAGGTTTGTTTTTTTGCAGTTACAACGCCTTTAGGTTTTTTAATAGCTTCTAAAGAAATACTATTAAAAGCTTGATAGTTTTTGTAAAATTCTCTTGGAAAATGACAATATTTTAGGTCTGCCATTGTAGGTTTGTAGTTTGCTAAATCGAAACCTAAGTCGTTATAGAACTGTTTCTTTTCTTTTAATGTTTTTAATATTTCGGCTCTAAGTTTAGTGTAAACCGCTTCAATATTATTAATAAAATAATCCACCTTTACTAAGTTGTATATTTCATTTTTTGCACAAGCAGCAAGTACTTTTTCAAACTGATTAACTTTAGTGAATTTAATATGTAAGTTTTGTTGTAATTCGAAGCCTTTAGGAACTTCAGAATACGTTTTACTAAACAATTTTTTCTCAACAACAGTTTCGTAAACAGGAACAAAAGAAATAACATCTATAACTATATCCTTACTAAATATTCCTTGAGAACTTAAAGTGTTTTTTACGCTATTTACACGATTGTTCATTAATTTATTTGTGTCTTCTGCTGTTTCACCAATTTGTACTAAATTAAAAACAGCAGTGTAAGAATCTGCAACAATATTATTAAGGGCTTTTACATCTATAGTAATTACTGGATTAGGAATTAAGTTTTGTTGCCTAAAAACAGTCTTATCCTTACTATAGGCATTGGCATTTTCATATTTTTTAGCATTACCAAGCGACTCTGCACTTATAACGTTTTGTCTAGAAATAGTAGTTGCATTGCCTTTAATTTGTGCAGATGCAAAAGAGAAACATAATAATAGGACTAAGTAAATTGCGTTTTTCATTTTTATATATATTAATTATGGTGTAAACTTATGTTCAACCTTTTTTACATAAAAACTAGAATGAGTGAACGCTACTTTATAATGAGTAATCTGTGCTTGTAAATGAGTAAACAAGTTCGTTTTCTCTGTAGATTACTTTAGTTTCGACATTAGTCATTTTATTATGCCAATTAAAGTGTGTAAGTTTATCTTTTAGTAATAAATAATATGAAAAATATTAAATCATACATAAGCTGTATTCTCCTTGTTTTTTGCTCAATAACTTTGTTTGCACAACAAAACGATGCAGCTAAAGTAGAAAGGCAAGATAGTGACGATGCTTACTTTTATATTCGTGGTGATGTTAAAGAAGAAGATACAAGAGACGCTATTAAAAACGTTAACATTGAAGTAAATGGAGGCGCTTACACTTCTTCTAATGTAACAGGAGAGTTTAGAGTACGTGCTAAAATTGGAGACGAACTTATTATAAGTCATAAAGATTTTGAGACCATTTACCATACCATAAAAAGTGACGATCGTATAAGTGTTAACGTATTACCAAAAACAAAGTTTTCAAGTGGTAGCATGTTTAAAAAGGCTAAAGATAATTCGTTTAACAATTTAATAGATTCTGCACTAGTTTATAAAAAGAAATCTGCCGAAAAAAGTATCCAGTTTGTAACCGAAAGCATTAAAAACAGCAATTCTGTAAAGCAAAACTCTGAGGCTTTCGAGGTGCTTGCAGATGTTTATATGCACTGGAAACAGTACGATTTAGCGGTTTCTAATTATAGAATAAGCCTAAATAGTTACCAGTCTAATGAAGTGAAACTAAAATTAGCAAAAGCTTATATGATGAATAATAATTATCAAGAAAGTGTTTCTATTTTTAAGACCTTAAATCAAAAAGAATTATCTAATTATCAATTAGTAGAGTTAAATGAAGGACTTGGTGATGTTTATTATAAAATGAAAGACTACTCGCTTTCTATTGCTTCTTATAATGAAGGGCTTAGCATTGCACAAAAGCATTTAATTACACCAAAAGTAACCGATTTAAATTCTAAAATAGCGCAAACATTTGATGCCAACGGAAGCACTATCAAAGCAAAAAAATATTATAGTAATTCATTAGATTTAGCTACCCAAGAAAACAAAACCAGAGCTGTTAAAGAGAAAGTAAAAGTTGCAGACTTTAATAATTCTAATAGCAATTTTGAAGACGAAATTCGCTTAAGAGAAGAAGCAATAATAGATATAAAAGATATTGAAACAGATTCTATAATAGATATAGAAAGTGATTACACTTTACAAAAGCAAAACTATAAGATTGGGAATGCACTATACATGCAAAAAAATTATGCTGAAGCCATACCGTATTTTGAAAAAAGTATTGAAGAAGCAGGTGAACGTGAGGATTTAGTAGTAGAAAAGGATGCAAACAGAAAGCTGTCTGAAGTCTTTGAAGAAGTTGGAGATTTCAAAAATGCTAAAATAACTTATAATGAATATATTAAGTCTGTTGAAGCACTTTTTGTAAAAAAAGAACAGCAAATAACCCAAGCTGCTCGATTTAATAAAAGTATTGCAGATAAGCAAAATAGAATTACGTCTCTAGAAAGTGATCGGCAACTATCCGAAAGTAGATATAACTTAAACCAGGAACAAAATAAGAGTCAGAAAATAATAATATATTCGCTTATTGGTGGCTTATTATTGTTACTTATTGTAGCTTATTTAATGTATAAGTACATTAAACAACAACGTTTAGCAAATAATTTATTGGCTTTAAAATCTTTGAGAAGCCAAATGAATCCTCATTTTATTTTCAATGCTTTAAACTCTGTAAATAGTTTTATTGCCACTAACGATGAGCGCACAGCAAACAAATACCTAAGCGATTTCTCTAAGCTTATGCGAGCAGTTTTAGAAAATAGTGAGCAAGATTTTATTCCTTTAGAAAAAGAAATTGAGCTACTAGAATTATACACCAATTTAGAACATTTTAGATTTCAAGATAAGTTTGACTATACTATAACTGTAGACAAGGCTATAAATGTTCAAGACTACCAAATTCCACCAATGTTATTACAGCCCTATATAGAAAATGCGGTTTGGCATGGCTTACGTTATAAAGAAGAAAAAGGGACATTAGATATTTCGATAACAAAAAAGAGTCAAGATGAAATTGTAATTACCATTGCAGATAATGGTATTGGTCGCGAAAAATCTAAAGCTTTAAAAACTGCTAACCAGCAAAAGCAGAACTCAAAAGGAATGGGTAATATTAAAAAACGTGTTGCTATTTTAAACGAAATGTATAAAGATAAAGTAGATGTTTCTATAGAAGATTTTCAATTAGAAGGTGATACAGGAACGAAGGTTGTTGTGACTTTGAAAAGGGATTAGTGATGAGAGTTAGAGTTATTATTATATGTTTCTGTTTTTTGTTTTTAGGTTGTAAATCAGTTATTAAAAAAAAATATATAAAAAAATGCGAAAGCACAATTTTAAGACCAAGAGTTAACATTAACACTTATGAAGAACTGATTAATTATGGTGATAACCTAGATAAGGAACTAAAATTAACTTTATTAGATGGAGCAATAGTAGATGAATTTTTGTTGAATAAATTTATTTTTGATAATCCAGATTATTATTTAGTTGACTTTGAAAGTTTTTTAGATGCAGGAACAGAAACTTTAGATGGTCCATCTGTGAGAATTTTAATTCTAAAATCTAACTTATGCGGTAAATTAAAAATTAAAAATGGTGAATATAAAATTGAAGAATAATTAAAAAAGCACCTATAAATATTAACAAATAGATTCCTGCCTTCGCAGGAAATAGATATGAAACTAAACTCAATAATAGTAGAAGACGAACAAGCAAGCAGAGAGATCCTTAAAAACTATCTTAAAAAATACTGCCCAAATGTAAATATTGTTGGAGAAGCAGCAAACATAAACGAAGGCTTAGAGTTAATAAGAAACAACACGTTAGATTTAGTATTCTTAGATGTAGAAATGCCTTATGGTAATGCTTTCGATTTGTTAGATAAAGTAGGAGACAGAGACTTTGAAACCGTTTTTGTTACTGCTTATAATAATTATGCTTTAGATGCTTTAAATGCGCACGCTAGTTATTATTTAATGAAACCTATTGCTATAGACGATTTAATTAAGGCTGTAGATTATGTTGTAGAGATTAAAACAAAAGAAAACGCACTTCAAGATCAAGTTTTGGTGCCAAAAACAGGTAATAATGTAGATGGAAAAATAACCATTCCGCAGCAAAACGGTTTTGAGGTTATAAAGACTGCTGATATTCTATTTTGTAAAGCCGATGATAATTATACCGAAATTCATTTAAACATAAACAAAAAGAAAGTAGTAAGTAAAACACTTAAATATTTTGAACAAGCTTTGCAAGATTCAAACTTTGCACGTGTGCATAAAAGTTATTTGGTTAATGTAAATGAAGTAGTAAAATACGTAAAAGGAAAAGGTGGAAGTGTAATTTTAAGTAATGGAAAAGAGGTAATGGTATCGCCTTCTAAAAAATCTGAATTATTATCTTATTTTAAGTAATATTCTTGCGTTAGGCAGGAATATTATCAAAAGGATTTCAAAATTTAAGTTACCAATAAACAAAAGACTTCAAGCAAAGCGAGAAGCATTTAAAACAATAACACATAACTTCTCGATACAATTTTTTCATGCTTAAAAAATCACTCGAAGTGACAGTTAAGGGTTAAATTGTATCTCGAAGTCAGTTCGAGTGTTCTAATTGTTTAATTGGAATGTTCGATAACCAATAAACAACTCAAACAAAACTAAATATTAACATAAAAGAATCTCAAAAGTTAAATCCATGAGATTCCTTTTTTTTAAGTAATTAACCATGCCAATAATAAAACCAGTAAACGGAAAATCGCCACAATTACCAGAAGATTGCTATATCGCAGAAAACGCTACTATAGTTGGAGATGTGCAAGTAGGTAAGCAATGTAGTATTTGGTTTAATGCCGTATTACGAGGCGATGTAAATTATATAAAACTAGGCGATAAGGTAAATGTACAAGATGGAGCAGTAGTGCATTGTACGTATCAAAAATATCCAACAATTATAGGTAATAACGTCTCTATTGGGCACAATGCTATAGTGCATGGTTGTACTATTCACGATAATGTACTTATTGGAATGGGAAGCATTGTTATGGATAATTGTGTTATAGAAAGTAACAGTATTGTTGCAGCTGGAGCAGTGATTACCCAGAACACAACAGTAGAATCTGGAAGTATTTATGCAGGAGTTCCAGCAAAAAAGGTAAAAGACATTAGTAAGGAACTTATTAATGGCGAAATAAACCGCATTGCAGAGAACTATGTAAAGTATTCTGGTTGGTTTAAATAAACTCTTACCTTAGGCAGGAATCTCATAAATTAGAGTTTGTTTTTTATATTGAAGAAATAAACAAAACGACTTCAAGCGAAGCAAGAAGTGTTATTATGATTATAAAGATAATTGAAGCACCACAAAAAACAACCAACAACTAAGCTCTACCTAAACTAAACTATTCGGTTTTTTATTTCTTTAATCAAAGCTTCAGTAGAATGTATAGTGTTAAGTTCTTCAGCTAACAGAAAAACTGATAATTCATTTTTGTCTTCAGTTAAAATAATAGGATAATTATAATCTGTTTTTGGGTGTAGTTTTTCAAACTCGTCAATATGTAAAAATTCCATATTAACATTAGATTCAATTCTAAAAGCTTTCCAGTTTTTGTTTTCAGAAAAGGTATCGAAAGTGATTGCACACAAATTACAATTATAAGTTTTTGGGCTAAAAATTTTGTGAGCTACGTCTAAAAGTGTGTTTCCAATTCCAGAATTAGCATTATAAACAAATATTAATTTATTCATCTTAAAATTTTAAATAATCAACATTAAAGGTTTTTCCTAAAAGCGATTCCATTACCTCAGTAGTCTTCAAATTAATATAAAATTTGTTTTCAGGTTTAAGTAATTCGGTATTCAATACATTATGTTGCTTTAAAACGGCTTTAGTTTGCTTTGCTACAGCTAAACCAGAATCTATAATTTTAACGTGTTTAGGAAGTAATTTAGTAAGCTTAGGAATAAGATAAGGATAATGTGTGCAACCCAAAACAAGATAATCTATATTAGCTTCAATCATTGGTTTTAAATAGCTTTTAAGCAATGTTTTCATCTCTTTAGATTCTAGTTTACCGTTTTCAATTAGCTGTACAATACCTTCTCCAATTTGCTCTACAATGGTTATTCCATTTGTATATAAAGTAGAGGTGTTGTGAAACAATGCACTAGATAATGTGCCTTTAGTAGCCAAAATACCAATTGCTCTAGTTTCTGTGTTTAATGCAGCAGGTTTTATTGCAGGTTCAATACCTATAAACGGAACATTGTATTTTTCTCTTAAAATGCTAATAGCATTTGTTGTTGCAGTATTACAGGCAACAACAATAATTTTACAGTTTTTTTCTAAAAGTAACTCAGTATTTTTTATGCTAAGTGCTATAATTTTGTCTTTACCTTTTGGTCCATAAGGAGCATTAATACTATCTGCTAAATAAATAGAATTTTCTTGTGGTAATAATGTATTAATTTCCTTCCAAATGGAAGTGCCACCAACTCCAGAATCGAATATGCCAATAGGTTGTTTACTCATAAAAAAATAATCTAAAATTACTCACTTTATAAAAATACAAAAGCCGACTTAATAAGTCGGCTTTTAATAGTATTTGTTTAGATTTTATTAGAATCCTAATTCTTTTTTTACATCCATAAGTAAATCTTTACCTTCAGCCATAATTACGCCTCCACCTTGAGTAGAATCTAATACGTAGTCATAACCTTGTGCTTTTGCTACTTTTAATATCGCTGCTTTTGCTTTTTCGGTAATAGGCTTTAAAAGCTCCACTTCCTTCTTTTGTAATTGTTGTTGAGCGTTTGCAGCATATTGTTGTATTGCTTGTTGATCTGTTTGTACTTCAACATAACGCTTTTCGTTCTCTTCTTGAGTTTTTGTACCAGCTTCGGCCTCAAAACGTTCCGTTTTAGTTTTTAATTCCTGTTTCATTGCTTCAATGTCAGACTGGTAAGTTTTACCTACACGTTCCATATCTGCTTGTGCTACTTTCATGGCAGGCATTGCTTGAATTAATTCTGTTGTATTAATGTGAGCAATTTTTGATTGAGCATCTGTAAAACTAGTAGCTCCAAAAAATAATACTGCCGCAATTAGTAATGTTTTAATTTGTTTCATTTTTAAAATAGTATTTGTGTGTTATAAATTATTAATTTTAATCGTCTTGATTTTCGTCTTCTGGAGCACTATCTTTTTCTTCTTTTGCTTTCTTACGATCCTCTAAGATTTTTTTTCTCTTATCTGCTAACTCTTTTTTTCTAGCTTCTCTATCTGCTAACTTCTTTTGTTTACGTTCTTCTAAAATTTCTTCTTTTGTTTTAGGAGTATCGTTATCTTCTGCTTTTTTATCCTCTGCGCTTTCATTTTTATCTTCATCGTTTTTCTTTTCGGCACCTTCGTTTCTTTCGTCTAATTTATCTTGCTTTGCTTTATCTCTTGCTGCTATGGCTGCTGCTCTTCTGTCTTCAACTGCTTTTTTTCGTGCAGCTACTAAAGCGGCTCTTTCTTCTTTCTTTTTATCTAAAGCTAATTGTCTTGCATCTTTACTTTCGTCAATTTCAACAGTTACATCTTCCTCTTTAGCTTCTTTTCTATCTTTCTTAGTCTTTAACTGCTTTCTTTTAGAAGAGCGCGTAATAGTTCTTAAAATTTGCTCACTTATATCAAAACGTTCTGCGGAATATAACATCACTACATCTGCAGATTTGTCAAATACAAAATCGTAACTCCTTGATTTGGCAATATCTTGAACAGCCTGAAAAATTTGATCTTGAATAGGTTGCATTAATTGTCTCTTCTGGATCATTAAATCTCCATTAGGTCCAAATCTTTTTTGCTGGTAATCTAATACTTCCTTTTCTTCAAAAGTGATGTCTTCTTCACGTTCATCAATTAATTCTTTGGTTAAAAGTGCTTTTTCATTATTTAAAACAGTGCGTTTTTGTGCTACATCTTTTAATTTTTTATCAATTTCAGTTTTCCATTTCTGAACTTTAGAGTCTAATTGTGTTGTAGCTTCAGAATATTCGGGTACATTTTGTAAAATATATTCTGTATCTATGTATCCAATTCTTACACCACGTTGCGCGTTTGCTTGAAAAGAGAGCATTGATATTATCGTCAATAAAAAAAGAACTTTAATTTTCATCTGGTTATATTTTAATATTTAATAATATAAATTCAAAAAAACCGACAGTTTAAATTTTGATTCTGTCTTATTCTGAACCACTTTGTTTTCAAAATAACGAATTTTAATTGTAAAAATTTAATTCTTGAATCAAATCCTCAAAGTTACTATTGAAAATATCGTGCCAAAAATAATAAATTGTTGAAATTGTTACCTATAGAAAAGTCTTTTTTTTAGAATTAATAGCGTTTATTCTAGGTGTTAAAATTGTTGACCAATAATAAAATGTGTTTCCCAACCATGTTTTATAGTACCACCAGGAAGAGGATCGAATCCATGACCAAAGTCTATACCTAGTAGTCCAAAAGCTGGCATAAATATTCTAATACCTAAACCTGCAGAACGTTGCACGTTAAACGGATTGTAATCTCTAAAACTATTAAAGGATGATCCTGCATCTAAAAAGCCTAAAGCATATATTTTAGCCGATTGTTTTAGAGTAATTGGATATCGTAGCTCTAATGAGAATTTATTAAAAATTGTTCCACCATCTTGACTAGATAAAGCTTGATCTGGATAACCTCTTAAGGCTACAACTTCTCTACCATCCAGACTAAATGAGCCTAAACCACTTCCTCCAACAAAGAAACGCTCGAAAGGGATAATACCTCGATCTTGGTTGTATGCTCCAAGAAACCCAAATTCTATTGATGATTTAAAAACGAATTTATCTACTAGTTTAGTGTACCAATCACCTTTAAATTTAACTTTGTAAAATTCTAACCAACTAAAACGTTCTTGGTCTATTGCAGATAACCTGTCGGAAGCTACTGTTCTTTCGTCTAGACTTGCATTGGCATCTTGCGTTATCGCTTCGTTTGCATCACGTTCTATACGTAATGCTTCGTAATCTGTACTACTAAATAAAGAGTAAGGTAGTGATAGTTTTGCTGAGGCAACAAAGCTTGAACCACCTGTTGGAAATATAGGATCGTTAAAAGTATTGTTTCTACTTAGTCCTAAGGTGTAAGATAGGTTGTTAGAAAAACCATCACCAAATGTAAATAATCCAGTATTATAGTTTTTTAAATTATAATGTTGAAAACTTAAAGCTTGAGATAATGTAAAATAATCATCTGGTGTCGCTAAACGTTTTGCTAAACCAAAAGTAATACCTGTAATGTTAAAACGTCTATCTTTATCTGCTTGTCCTGTTAGAGAATCGAATAAAAATTGTTGAGTATAAGAAAGTGATGTAGAAAATTGAACTGGTTTTTTTCCACCCATCCAAGGTTCAGAAAAATTAAAACTATAGGTTCTAAAAAAACGACTGGCTTGTAAACGTAAAGCTAGTTGTTGTCCATCTCCTGTTGGAATGGGCTTATAGGCTTCTTTTTTAAAGATGTCTTTTAGCGCAAAGTTGTTAAATGATAAACCTAATGTGCCAATAAAACCACCACCACCAAAACCACCTTGTAGTTCTATTTGGCTAGATCCAGCTTCTACAACACCATATTCTATATCTATGGTTCCATCTTCTGGGCTTGCGTTTTTAAATTGTGGATTAATTTGTTCTGCATCAAAAAAACCTAGCTGGCTTAATTCTCGAACAGTACGTACAACATTGGCTTTACTATATAATTCTCCTGGACGTGTTCTTATCTCTCTATAAATAACGTGATCGTTAGTTTTTTCATTTCCAACAACAGTAATTTTATTAAAATAAGTTGGTTTACCTTCAGAAATTCTAATTTCCATGTCAATTACATTACCATCAGCACTTACTTCAACAGGATTAATGGTAGAGAATAAATAACCATGATCTTGGTAAAGGTTTGTTATATCATCACCATCTAGTCTTGAGTTATCTGCAATACGTTTTTCTAATAGTACACCGTTATAGGTGTCTCCATTTCCTATACGGAGTTGACGTCTTAAAAGCTCGTCTGTGTAAACAGTATTACCAATAAATGTAATGTCGCCAAAGGTATATTTACTACCTTCTTCAACACTAATGTTTAAACTTACCGTTTTTGCACTGTTACTTATTAAGGTATCTGCTATAATACGTGCATCTCTGTATCCGTTTTCTTTATACTTATCAATAACACTATTTAAGTCTTCTTTAAAATCTGCTTCAATATACTTTGAACGTTTTAGTATACGTGTCGCCTTTTTTTGCTTGGTGTTTTTCATGGCTTTTCTAAGCTTCTTGTCGCTTAAAACAGTATTGCCTTCAAAGTTTATGTTGTCAATTTTAACTTTTTCTCCTCTATCTACAACTAATACCATGTTAACGCGAGCAGTCTCGATAGAATCTTTAACAGGAATAGTGTTGATATTTACTTTTGTATTAAGAAAACCTGCTTTTCTATTTTTATTTTGGATATAATTTTTTGTAGTAGTGATAAGGTTTTCTGTGATTTTTACACCTTTTTGAAGCTTGTTCTCAGTTATTAACGCTTCTTTTTTACCCTTTTTTACACCTTCAATTTTTAATTCGTTTAAGGCTGGTAAATCAGATAATCTTATTTCAAGATAAGCACTATTACCTTCGATTTTAGAGAGGTAAACTTCAATATCGCTAAAAAGATTAGAAGTCCATAGTTTTTTTATTGCTGTGCTTATTTCTTCTCCTGGTATTAATATTACATCTCCTTTTTTTAGTTTAGAGAATGTTATAATAGTTTGTTCACTAAAACTAGTGTTGCCTATAACTTTTATGTCTGCAATTGTATATTCCTTGCTGTCCTCGTAAGAGAGGTTTTGTGCTTGAGTTAAAAAGCTTGATAGCGCAAATAGTATTGCTAGTGTGTATTGTGAAAATGTTTTCAATTGTATATTTTTAACTAATTTGTTCACTTGTTTTTCCAAAGCGTCTTTCTCTATTTTGATATTCTATAATGGCATCACAAAGGTGTTGCTGTGTAAAATCTGGCCATAATACTTTTGTAAAGTATAATTCGGCATAGGCTATTTGCCAGAGCAAAAAATTACTAATGCGTTGTTCTCCACTAGTTCTAATTAGCAGGTCTACATCTGGTAAATTTTGCGTGTAAAGATGCTCATTAATAATCGATTCGTCAATATTTTCGGCAGAAATTATATTATTTTTAACTTTATAGCTTATTTCCTTGACGACATTTAACAATTCATCTCTAGAACCATAGCTTAAAGCTAAGGTTAATGTCATACGAGAATTGTTTTTTGTGCTCTCTATAACTTCTTTAAGTTCTTTATGTACTTTTTTAGGTAGGTTAGATAGTTTACCAATTGCTTTAAGGCTTATGTTGTTTTTTTGAAGTGTATTAATTTCTTTCTTTAGTGATGATACTAATAATCTCATTAAAGTATCCACTTCTAGCTTAGGTCTTTTCCAGTTTTCTGTTGAAAATGCATATAAGGTTAGGTTTTTTATTCCTAATTCTGCACAAGCTTCAACTGTTTCGCGAACAGATTTTGTACCATTTTCGTGACCAATTGCACGAATAAACCCTTTTTGTTTAGCCCAACGACCATTGCCATCCATAATAATGGCGACATGTTTAGGTAACCTATCTGTATTTATATTGCTAGTATCCAAATTATCCTCCTGGGCAAAAACATGGATTTCTACCAAATGTATAAGTTAGTGTGATACCTGTAAAAGTATACCAGTCGTTATTACTAATATTACCAAATGATCTGCTTTCAAAGGCTTCCTTAGCATCTGGAACACTTCCATCTAACTCATCACTAAAGGTGTAACGTGCACCAATTTCGAAAGCTAAAATAAAATCTGTTGAAACTGCTATTTTATAACCTAAAACCATAGGAATGCCAAAAGCGTAACTAGTAGTGTTTTCATCTACAATTGTACCATTAGGATTGAAAAAGAAGTTGTCGTGTTTAGCAACGCTAATTCCAGAGTATAGATATGGTGTAGAAACTGTACCACCATTATGAAGGTCGAAATCAAAAAAAGTAAATTCCATTCCGGCAGAAAGTTCTAATATGTTACTATTAAATTCAAAGCCTCTTATTTGCCTACTTGGGTCGTCAGAATCATTATCGATACCTTCTAATTCTGTAAATATTAAAGAAATTCTATAAGAATGTCTTTTACTTCTGTTCCATTTATATAAACCTCCAAAAGCCAATTGCTTAGGTGCTATATAGTCTGTTGCACCTACATCTCCAATAAAGTTACTGCCACCAACGAAAATTCCAAATTCGTTAATTTGAGCATTACTTATTTGTATGCTAAAAAATGCTATTATTAAAAGCGTTAAATACTTCATGAATCTTCAAAGTTTGCAAATATAATAAATAAGATTAGTCTATGATAATATAAGCTAATTAGTTACTACTCTAAACAGTAATTTATAGATATTATTGTAAAACATAGCGTTTAGAATATTTTTGTACTAAAATAAAAGCATTAATTTCTCTTGTCTTCTCCCCAAAGTAATTTCTTTCTTAAGGTTGTAAGGAAACTTTCAGAGTTTAATTCTATCATGTTAATGTTAAAATCTGCTTTTTTTATGGTTATAATCGTATCGTTGGATAAGGTTGCAATTCTAGAATCTAAAGAAACTAAGTAATTGTTTTCTCGACCACTTACTTTTAATTCTATTATGGTAGAATCTTCAATTACTAAAGGTCTAGCACTTAAATTATGAGGTGCTATTGGTGTTAAAACAAAGCTGGTTGTGTCTGGTGTTATTACTGGTCCAGCACAACTTAAGGAGTAACCTGTTGATCCTGTTGGAGTTGCAATTATTAAACCATCACTCCAATAAGAGGTTAAAAATTCACCATTTAATTTGGTTTCAACCGTTATCATCGACGTTGTGTTTTTTCTACTAACCGCAATTTCGTTTAATGCAAAATTTAGATTTTTAATATCACTGTTTTTTGGTGATGTCTCAATAGATAAAAGTGTACGTTTACTTAAGGTGTATGCTTTGTTGTAAATGTCTTTTATTGCTTCTTTAATATCTTCTGGCTGAATAGTTGCCAAGAAACCAAGTCTCCCTGTATTTATACCAATTATAGGTATATTTAAGTCTTGTACAAAAGTAATGGCTCTAAGAATAGTACCATCTCCACCAATACTTACTAATAAGTCGAAGCTTTTATCTAAACTTTTAAATGTTTTATAATTTGAAGGATTAGCAAGTTCTGTTTTAATATCGTTGAAAAATTCATGTTCCAAAAATAATTCAGCTTTAAAATTCAACAACTCTTTTGTAAGTGTCTTTAAAGAATCTTTAGATTGTTTTTTTGGGTACTGACTGTATATTGCAACCTTCATAAAATTACATATTTAGGTATTTATTTAAATAATCTGAACGTTCTTTTAGTCCAATCAAAAAACTGTCATCTTCATGTCCGGAAACTATATTGTAGCTGTAACGCCTAAAGGTTTGCATGATTTCATTAAGGTTAGCGTTGCCAATTTTTAAAGTAATTTGCGCTACATCATTTTCTAATTTAGAGATAAAAGAGCCTAAGATTTTACCATCGTTAGATTCTACTATTTGGCTAATTTCACTAAAAGAATAATCTGCCATACCTTTTTCTATAATAAGTACAGCTCCAGCTTCAGAAAAGAAAGGCGTTTCGTTAAAAAGGCTGATAATATCATTTAATTCATAATAACCCAAATACACGTTTTTATTGCTTAAAACAGGCATTATATTGGCTGAGTTTTGAGCAAAAGCTTCAAGTATATCTAACCAGTTAGTGTCCTCTCTAACAAAAAAACCTTCTCCAGAATAACGATAATCTTGAATAGGTTTTTCGCTATCAAAACAATGCGCATCGTTTTCAGATATGCAACCTAAATAAACACCTTCCGCATTTTTAATAGGAATGTGCGAATACGTTAATTGATTAAAAAGTAACTGTATCTCTTTAACTTTATCAGTATTTAGTAGTGGCTTTATATCGTTTATTATATAATCTAGAAGATTCATTGCGTGTCTTTCAATTTTATGCAAATTAATTAAAAATAAGAACAATCTCGTGTATCTACTTTGTATTTTTGTGTGAATTAATTCAGACTTAAAAATGACAAAATTAAGCGTTAACATAAATAAAATAGCAACTTTAAGAAATTCTAGAGGTGGAGATATGCCAAATTTGATTCAGTTTGCAAAAGATGTACAGCGTTTTGGAGCAGAAGGTGTAACCATACATCCAAGACCAGACGAAAGGCATATTCGTTACCAAGATGCTCACGATTTAAAACCAATTGTGCACACAGAATATAACATAGAAGGTAATCCAATCCCGAAATTTGTGGATATGGTTCTTAAAATTAAACCAACACAGGTTACTTTAGTGCCAGATAGTATAGATACTTTAACTAGTAATGCAGGTTGGGATACGTTAAAAAACAAGGGTTTTTTAACCGAAGTTATTTCAGAATTTAAAAGAAATAATATCCGCACGTCTATTTTTGTAGATCCAGATACAACCCAAATTGAAGGTGCAAAAGCAACAGGAGCAGATAGAATAGAATTATATACCGAAGGTTTTGCACACGAATATGGATTGGGAAACAATGATGCAATAAAGCCATACACAGAATGTGCAGAGGTAGCAAATGCTATTGGTTTAGGTGTAAATGCAGGACATGATTTGTCTCTAGATAATATTCAGTTTTTTAAACAAAATATTCCAGGATTATTAGAGGTCTCTATTGGTCATGCTTTAATTTCTGAAAGTTTGTATTTAGGAATTGAAAATGTAGTAAACATGTATTTAAATAAATTGAAAGGTTAAAAAAATTTAAATATTAAAAAGGATGAGTCTCTCTCTGTGAATCTTAGTGAAAACTCTGCGAATCTCAGTGTAACGTTCGTATCAAAAAAAAACAAAATGCAAGAACAATTACATTCAAATATAATAGGAGAAGGAAAACCATTTTTAATACTTCATGGTTTTTTAGGCATGAGTGATAACTGGAAAACTTTAGGCAAGCAATTTGCTAAAGTAGGATTTCAAGTGCACTTAATAGACCAACGAAATCATGGTAGAAGTTTTCATAGCGACGACTTTAATTACGATGTTTTATCTCAAGATTTAAAAAGCTATTGCGATGCACATAATCTAAAAGATATTATTTTATTAGGTCATTCTATGGGAGGAAAAACAGCAATGCTTTTTGCATCGCAATATCCCGATTATGTAAAGCAATTAATGATAGCAGATATTTCGCCTCGTTTTTATCCAGTTCACCACGACGCTATTTTAGAAGGTTTAGCGAGTTTAGATTATAAAGCTTTAGAGAGTAGAGGAGATGCAGACGATAAATTAGCCAATTATGTTAGTGATTTTGGAACACGACAGTTTTTACTAAAAAACTTGTATTGGGTAGAAAAAGGAATTTTAGGTTTAAGAATAAATTTAAAAGTATTAACAGAGAATGTTAGTGAGGTTGGAGAAGCATTGCCATTTCATTCAAAATTTGAAGGTGAAACACTTTTTTTTAAAGGCGATAAAAGTGAATATATAGCAGCTCAAGACGAATCTATTATTAAGGCGCATTTTACAAATGCCAAAATAGAAACTATTGCAAATGCAGGACATTGGTTACATGCTGAAAATCCTAAAGATTTTTATAACGCAGTTATTAATTTTGTAAGTTGAAAAATATAACAAAACTAGAAAAGTATGAAATTAATTATTAAACTCCTTTTAAACGCAATTGCAGTATTTGTTTTAGCAAATATTTTAAGTGGAGTAGAGGTAGATGGATATGTGTCTGCAATAATTGTTGCAGTTGTATTGTCAGTTTTAAATTTACTTGTAAAACCATTATTAGTAATATTAACCTTGCCTGTAACTATCGTTGCTTTAGGATTGTTTTTATTAGTAATAAATGCATTAATAATTCTTCTTGCAGATCAATTAATTAGTGGCTTTGCAGTAAATAATATTTGGTGGGCAATTTTGTTTAGCATCCTACTATCTATATTACAATCGTTGTTACATTCGTTTATAAAAACAGACAAAAAGAAAGCGTAATATGTGTTGAGATTCAATGCATTAAAAAACTTGATGGAGTGTAAAAAAATTAGTATTTTTGCACTCCATTTTTGGTTACACTAAAAAGATTTTCAAAATGAATATTACAAGAGAGAATAAAGATGCATTAAATGCTGTGGTAACTGTAGCAATCGAGAAAGATGATTATGCTACTAAAGTTGAAAAAATCTTAACAGATTACAGAAAAACAGCAAACATTCCAGGATTTAGAAAAGGTCACGTGCCAATGGGAATGGTTAAAAAGCAATATGGTAAAGCCATTTTAATAGATGAGGTTAATAAATTAATTCAAGAAGGATTAAATAAATATTTAGCCGAAGAAAAGTTAGATGTTTTAGGTCAACCATTACCAAAAGCTCAAGATGGTATTGATTGGGATGGAGATAATTTTTCTTTTGAATTTGAATTAGGTTTAGCACCAGAATTCAAAGTAGATTTAGAAGGAAAAAAGAAGATCACGCATTACAACATTGTTGCTGATGATAAAATGATTGATGGACAAGTAGAGAACATCCAGAAACAATACGGAAAATTAGTAGCTTTAAAAGAAGTAGCTAAAGACAGTGAGATTACTGGAGTTTATAAAAACGAAGCTGAAGAAATAGAAAATACTGTAACCTTAACTTTAGATAAATTTAAAGGGAAAGCAACAGCAAAACAATTTGTAGGCGCTAAAGCTGGCGATGTTATTACATTAAAAACAAAAGGACTTTACGAAGACGACCACGAATTAATGCATGCATTAAAAGTGGAGCAGGATAAAGCAAAAGGTCTAAATATTGAAGTTAATTTTGAAATCACAGAAATAAACAAACGCGAGCTAGCAGATTTAGATCAAGAATTGTTTGATAAGTTATTTGGTAAAGATGGTGTTAAAACGGTTTCAGAATTAAAAGAGAAGATTAAAGAAGATGCAGAAAAGCAATTCCTTCAGCAATCAGATCAGAAATTTTTAAACGATGTTACAGAGCATTTAGTAGAGCATACTAAATTCGATTTACCAGCAGAATTCTTAACAAAATGGATGCAGTCTGCAGGAGAGAATCCAATGGATGATGCCACTGCAAAAGAAGAATATGCTAAATCTGAAAAAAGCTTACGTTACCAACTTATTGAAGGTAAATTAATGCAAGATAATGGCATAAAAGTAGATTTCGAAGATGTAAAGGAAAGCGCTAAGGCGATGATAAAAGTGCAAATGGCGCAATTTGGTCAAACAAATCCTTCAGACAAAGAACTTGATGATATTGCTGCAAGAGTATTATCTAATCAAGAAGAGGTTAAGCGTTTAAGCGAACAAGTTGTAAGCCAAAAATTATTAGGACTTTACAAAGAAAAAGCCAACGTAAAAACTAAAGAATTAACTTACGACAAGTTTGTTAAAGAGGTTTACGGAGACAAATAACAAGATTAATTCCTTTCATTTTTAAGTAAAGGCAGCTTCTTATTATTTTTTGAAATATGAAAACGGAAAGATTATAGAATAATCATTATATTTAGGCATTGAATTATTAATATTTCAATGCCTAAATTATTAGCGTTAAATTCAACTTAAATAATTTGATTGACGCTTATTTTAACATATATTGAATTGCTTTTTCAAGCATTTCAGAAACTTAATTAAAATATCAAATTCAAAAAACAAATATGGATTACGGAAAAGAATTCGAAAAATTTGCCATAAAAGATCAAGGAATTAGTAGCACGTACTACAACAAAATTGTAAGTAGTATGATGCCGCAAAGCATGACGCCTTACATTATAGAAGAACGTCAACTAAACATTTCTCAATTAGATGTTTTTTCAAGATTAATGATGGATCGTATCCTTTTCTTAGGAACAGGAATTAACGATAACATTGCAAATATTATACAAGCACAACTTTTGTTTTTAGAAAGTGTAGATGCTAGTAAAGACATTCAAATGTATATAAACTCTCCTGGAGGAAGTGTATATGCAGGCTTAGGTATTTACGATACTATGCAGTTTATTAAACCAGACGTTGCAACTATATGTACAGGAATGGCAGCTTCAATGGGTGCCGTGTTATTATGTGCTGGAGAAAAAGGAAAGCGTAGTGGTTTAACTCATTCTCGCGTCATGATTCATCAGCCATTAGGTGGTGCACAAGGTCAAGCTAGTGATATAGAAATTACAGCACGTGAAATTTTAATTTTAAAAGAAGAACTTTATAAAATTATTAGTAAGCATTCAGGTCAAGATTACGACAAAGTTTATCAAGACAGTGATCGTGATTACTGGATGAAATCTGATAAAGCTAAAGAATACGGAATGATTGACGAGATTTTAGCGCGTAATTAAAAAGATACAAAACATTAATATTTAAGGTTGGAAGTGTTTTAGAGAGTTTGAGTAAGAACTTTTCACTTTTCACTTTTCACTTTTAACTATAGAAGAATGGCAAAGGAAGAATTAGAATGTTCGTTTTGTGGTAGAAAAAAGCCAGAAACAAGTTTATTAATAGCAGGTTTAGATGCGCATATTTGCGACCGTTGTATAGAACAAGCTCACGGTATTGTTGTTGAAGAATCTAAGGAGAGTGATAATACAGAATTGTCTGCAGAGCTTATGTTACGTAAGCCACAGCAAATTAAAGCATTTTTAGACGAGTATATTATAGGTCAGGAATTTACTAAAAAAGTAATGTCTGTAGCTGTTTATAATCACTATAAACGTTTGTTACAACCACCAACAAATGATAATATCGAGATTCAAAAATCGAATATTATTATGGTTGGAGAAACTGGAACAGGAAAAACCTTAATGGCTAAAACTGTAGCAAGAATGCTTAATGTGCCTTTAGCTATTGTAGATGCAACAGTATTAACTGAAGCCGGTTACGTTGGTGAAGATGTAGAGAGTATTTTAACACGTTTATTACAAGCTGCAGATTACAGTTTAGAAAAAGCCGAAAAAGGTATTGTATTTATAGATGAGATAGATAAAATTGCACGTAAGAGTGATAATCCTTCAATAACTAGAGATGTTTCTGGAGAAGGTGTACAACAAGCTTTATTAAAGTTATTAGAAGGTACTGTTGTTAATGTACCACCAAAAGGAGGTAGAAAGCATCCAGACCAAAAATTTATAGAAGTAAATACTGAGAACATTTTATTTATAGCAGGAGGTGCTTTTGATGGTATTAATCGTGTAATTTCAAAACGTCTTAATATGCAAGCCGTTGGTTACAGCGCTTCTATAAATGAAGATGTTGTTGATAATGATAACTTACTTCAATATATTATACCAAAGGATTTAAAAGACTTTGGATTAATTCCTGAAATTATAGGTAGATTACCAGTTTTAACACACATGAACCCTTTAGACGCTAATACGCTTAGAGCTATACTAACAGAGCCTAAAAACGCTATCATTAAGCAATACAAAAAACTCTTTTCTATGGATGAGATAGAGTTTAGTATTACAGATGGTGCTTTAGAATATATAGTAGGTAAAGCTATTGAGTATAAATTAGGAGCAAGAGGTTTACGTTCTTTATGCGAAGAGATTTTAACAGATGCTATGTTCGAATTACCAGGAAGTGACACCAAGAAATTAAATGTTACCAAAACGTATGCAGAGCAAAAATTATCTAAAACAAAATTGAAACAACTTAAGGCTGTTTCTTAACAAGAAATAGTATAATATAAATTAAAGCCTACTTTTTAATTAAGTAGGCTTTTTTATTTTTTATAATATGAAACTAAAAGATTTTAAAAACCCTGAGACCGAAAGGCTAATCTTAAATAAATCAAGTATGGAAGACGTAGGGTTGGTTTATGCTTTGCGTTCAAATCCTATAGTTAGAAAATACATTATGCAACCTTTGTTTACAAAAAAAGAAGAAGCAGTAGCTCATGTAAATAAACTAGAACGGTTTTTAGCTGAAGATAAATCCATAAGTTGGACTTTAACAGATAAAGCTTTAAATAAAAAGATAGGTAGTATTTGCTTTTGGAATTTTTCCGAAGACAAAAAAACAGCTGAGGTTGGCTACGACCTATTGCCAGAGTATTTTAAAAAAGGATACATGTCTGAAGCACTAAAGGCAGTCATTAATTTTGGCTTTAATAGTCTTGATCTAAATACCATAGAAGCTTTTACACGTATTGATAATGAAAGCTCAAAAAAGCTATTACTAGTTAATGGTTTTAAGTTAGAAAAAGAGAGAGAAGATCCGGGTTTTCCAAAGAATATTATCTACACTTTAAACAAATAAAAAACCACTCATAAAAAACTAAGAGTGGTTTTTCTTGAATATGGATTAACTGATTAATACATTCTTCAAATAGGTTTTAATTGATTAATAGTACTGTAATTTAGTTATAATTATTTGATTATCAAATAATTATTTAATTTATTAATGTTTGGCTAGATGTTTAGTTTCAATAATTCATCTATATAATCTCTAGTGTTAGATAGTCTAGGCACCTTGTGTTGTCCTCCAAGTTTATTGTTTTGCTTGAGCCAATCGTAAAATAATTTTTCTCTAGCTACATTAATTTTAGGCTTATTTAATGTCATGTTATTGTAACGTTTGGCTTCGTAATCAGAGTTTAAAGCTTTCAGAGCATTATCAAACAATTCGTTAAAATAATCAATGTCTTTTGGAGGTGTTTTAAATTCTATTAACCATTCGTGAGCGCCTTTTTCTTTGCCTTTCATAAATATTGGAGCAGCAGTATAGTCTACAATTTCACTTTTTGTTTTCTTGCACACTTTTTTTAAGGCATCTTCTGCGTTTTCAATAATTAGCTCTTCGCCAAAAGCATTTATATGGTGTCTTGTTCTTCCAGATACTTTTATTCTGTATGGAGATATTGATGTAAACCTAACGGTGTCACCAATTTTATAGCGCCATAATCCAGCATTTGTAGTAATAATTACAGCATAATTTTTGCCTTTTTCGACTTCGCTTAATGGAATAACACGTTCATTAGGAGTGCCATGAGTTTCCATAGGAATAAACTCATAGAAAATGCCGTAATCTAACATTAAAAGTAGCTCGCTAGAATGATTTAAATCTTGAATAGCAAAAAAGCCTTCCGAAGCATTATAGATTTCATAATATTTAAAATCTTTTTTTGGTAAAATATTTTTGTATTGCTGTTTGTATGGATTAAAACTTACACCTCCATGAAAGTAAACTTCAAGATTTGGCCAAATATCTAATAATGAGGTTTTTTCAGTTTTATCTAAAATTTCATTTAGTAATACTAGCATCCAAGAAGGAACTCCAGCTAAACTGGTAACGTTTTCGTTAATGGTTTCATTTACAATCGCGCTCATTTTGTTTTCCCAATCGCTCATTAAAGAAACCTTATTACTAGGCGTACTACTAAACTCTGCCCAAAAAGGCATATTATCTATTAAAATAGCACTTAAATCTCCAAAAACAGTTCCGTTTTCTTTGTATAATTCTTTGCTGCCACCAAGTCTTAAGCTTTTTCCAGTAAAAAGTTGGGAGTCTTGATTATTGTTTAAATACATACACAGTAAATCTTTACTTGCTGCATAATGACAATTTTCTAAAGCGTCTTGACTTACTGGTATAAATTTACTTTTAGCACTAGTTGTACCACTAGATTTCGCAAACCATTTTATAGGAGTAGGCCAAAAAATATTGTGCTCTCCTAATCGAGAACGTTCAAATAAATTTTGATAACCTTCATAGTTTTTTACAGGAACTCTACTGGCAAATTCTGCGTAAGTTTTAATTGTAGAATAGTTGTACTGCTTACCAATTTCTGTGTTTTTAGCTGTTTCTATTAAGCTAAATAGTAATTCTTCTTGTACTTCATTTGGGTACTTTAAAAATAAATCGATTTGATGAAATCGTTTCTTTAAAAACCATGAAGCGATCGAATTTACTAAAGGGATTGGCATATATTTTTGGTATATTTATACGCTAAAAATAACACTTTTTTTTATGACTTACCAAGGCGTGCTAACAAAAATGGCAACAGAGTTTTCTAGTCCAATTCAATATTATTTAGTTTTCGAAAACGATTTTATTAATATGAATCAGCTTCTAAATAAAACCTTGAAGTTTCAGTTTATTAAGCACCAATGTTTAAACTGTAGTTTAAACAAACCTATTTTTAGACAAGGTTTTTGTAAAAGTTGTTTTTTCGATATTCCACAAGCTGCAGATTGGATTATGCGTCCAGAATTAAGTACAGCACATTTAGATAAAGAAGATCGCGATTTAGAATACGAAAAGAAAGTGCAACTAAAACCACATATTGTTTATCTCGCTAATTCCAGTAATGTAAAAGTTGGTGTTACCAGAAAAACACAAGTGCCAACACGCTGGATAGATCAAGGAGCACATGAAGCAATAGAAATTGTTGAGGTACCAAACCGCTATCTTGCAGGAATTACCGAAGTGGCTTTAAAAGATTATGTAGCAGATAAAACCAATTGGCGAACCATGCTAAAAAATGATGTTGTAGATGAAAGTCTAACCGAATGGAAAAACAAATTAAAACAATATATTCCAGCGGAAGCTTTAGAATATTTTATTGAAAGCAACACCGAAACACATTTAGAATTTCCAGTGTTGTCCTATCCTACAAAACCTAAAAGTTTAAATATTGAAAAAGTTGGAACTTATACTGGTGTTTTAAAAGGTATAAAAGGGCAGTATCTTATTTTTGAAGATGATACTGTTTGCAATGTACGTGGCAATGAAGGGAAGGTAGTTAGTATTGAGATAGTTTAAGAATTAACTTTTTAAGATTCAATTATTAATTCTAATAGTAATTCTCCATTTTCTGATTTTCTTACTACAATTGCCGATAAATCTAAATCATCAATATCGTGTCCCCAAATTCCATATTTTCCATCTGTTTGATTACGATTAATTAAGCCCTTTCGTTCTTCAAGTGGAACAGTTTTAGTTTTTGCAGATTCTTCTTCCTCTTTATAAACTCTAATATATTGAGTGCTTATTTGAAATGCTAAATCTTTACGTGTGAATCCGTTTGAATTATTAGATTTAAGCTCGATTTTAATAGGGATGTTTAAAGGATAATCAATAATTATTATCACTCTGTTTTTATTGATTACAATATCATCTTTGCCAATTAAGTTGCTAATTTCAGTAGCTGTGTTTTTTATTGAAATCCACGGAATTATCCCATCTTCAAAAAATTCTAAATCATCTTTGTTATTAGTTTTAACTTGAAATAAAATTTCAGATGAGTTCTCTAGTTTTAATTCTGAAGTTTTTACTTCATTTTTACAGCTTAAAATAAAGCTGGTAAATAAAATTGTTAATATAAAGTTTTTCATAGTAAATGATTTAAATATAAAAACAGTAATAACCAAAAAAACCTCGCATTCAAAGAATGCAAGGTCTATTGTATTATTAAAGAAAGCGTATTTACTATACGTTTTCTGCGTCTCTTAATCCTTGGATGTAAGAAGCTTTTTGAATTTGACGACGACGAGTTACAGAAGGCTTAGTAAAGAACTGGTTTTCTCTTAAGTTCTGCATTACTTTAATGTTACGGTGTTTTCTTTTGTAACGTTTTAAAGCTCTTTCTATATTTTCTCCGTCTTTAATTTCTATTCTTAACATATCTATATATTATGTGTATTCTTAAATTTCAGGTTGCAAATATAAGTTTAACTTTTAATTTAAACAATAGACTTATACAATTTTTGCAATTTTATTTTAAACCTTAATTAATTGTATCTTTTGTCTTGTTCTTTTTACCAAATAAACCGCCTAAAACATCCTTTACAACATTAACTGGTTGTTTGGTAGAGTCTGTTGGAGTATTAGGGTTCGTACTTGGTGTATTGTTGCCAGAAAAAATATCTTTAATTACATCTTTTACTGGAGAATTTGTTTGCGTACTAGTACTATCTCTAGGTGTTTGGTTGTTACCATTAATACCTAATAGATCCTTTATTTTATCCTTGCCATCGTTTAGTAATTTTTGTTTTTGGATTTCTATTAGTTGTGTCGTTAAACTCTTTACACCACTTGTTAAATCGGTTTGTACTTTCGGGTTTGTAAAAGATCCAGTTAAATTTGCGGTTATAGGTATTTTAATTTTATCAACTTCATTATCATTTATTTTACCAATAAGTTTGTTTACCTCTCCACCTAAATATTTTGCTGGCACTTTAAATACAACGCTGTAATCCATAGATTGATCGAAACCATGAGCTCCTCCAACTGTAATACCAATGTCTTTGTAGTTTAAGTTGAAAGGTGCAACGTTTACTCGACCATTTTCAAATTTTAAAGCAGTTTTTAAGTCTTTTAAATCTAATTTATCGAAATCTATAAAGTTTAATTTACTAGTTAATGCAGAGAATAACTCGGCATTTTTAGGTTCTACTTTTGTGGTTAATAATTCGGCTAAAGCACCACCAGAAATAGAACTCATAATGGGTGTAAAATCGTCGCCTAAAGTTCCACTTAGTGTAATGGCACTGTTTAATTTACCTTGTAAAGCTTTGGCTATTGGAGCTAAATTTTTAAGCATGTCTAAATCTGTAAAAGATTGAGAAATATTAAAATTACTCATGCCTAAATCCATATTAAAAGTTGGTGTCTTGCTTTTAGTATCTATTAAACCAGTCATGTTAAGATTTCCGCCCAATAAATCTGAGGTTACGTTTTGTAAATTTGCTGTTTCATCTTTAATAAATAACTTTCCTTTTACGTTGGTAAGCGTTAAATTATCATAAACAACAGTTTTTGCATCTGCAGTAATAGTGCAATCTAAAAATGCTGGAATTTTAAGTGCATCATTAGGTTCTGCGCTTTGGTTTACTGGTCTGTCACTTCCGCCTTCAACCATAAAATCACTTATTAAAAAGTTGTTTGAAGCCACATTAAAATCACCTTTTAATTTCTTATCACTTAATAAAAAACCGAGTAGATTGTTAATAGTTCCAGTAGCATTTAAATCGGTTTTTCCAGTTTGCGCTTTAAAATTTTCTAAAGAAATAATACCAGGCTTAAAACTAACATTAGCTTGAGAAATTTTTAACGGATTAACAATGTCTACAGAAGAAAATACAAAGTCATTAACGCTAACATTACCATTGTTTTTAATACGGTCGTATGCATTAGTTTCAATTGCATTCATGTCGAAATTGGTATTAATTTTGGCTTTAATAATACCGCTTAATTCATTGTCTAATTCTATAGGATAAGCTTTTGTAATATTTGCAAGATTTAACACACCATTAATATTAGCGTTAATTAGCATGTTTTTAGTTAAGTTTTTAATAACAGCCGAAGATTTAAATTCATCTTCATCAATTTTAAAATTAAGAGTTTTTAAATCTAAAAAAGTGTCATCTATATTTCCAGTAGTATTTTTTATAGAGGCATCAATACTAATGTTCTTAACTCCTTTTGGTAGGTTTGGATATTTAAATGAGGCGTTATTAGAAACTACATTAACATCTAGAGTTGGAATAGTTGTTTCTGTTACTAAACCTTTTATTTTTCCGTTTACTTTAAAATTTCCACTTGTTTCAACATCGCTAATATTTTTAGAATATATTTTAGGAACAACTGCTAGAAAATCTTTAAAATCTGAACCAGAATTTTGAAAAGAAATATCTATATCTTGTTCGTTTTCAAGTAGCTGTACATAGCCTGCGAATTCTAAAGGCAACTCATTTATAATAATTTTATTGTCTTTAAAAGTGTATTTGCTTTTTTCTAAATCAAGGTCTAATAAGGCTTCAAATTTTACATGATTATTACTTAAATATTCTATGCTGTCAAAACTAAAGGTTACGTTAGCTTCTGTGTTGGTTTTTAATTCTGAAGTATTTTCAGTAAAAGCGCCACTACCAGAATGATTAAGTTCTGTAATATGAAGTTTAGTATTAGAGCTTTCGTCTAAATACGTTAACACACTTTTTGTAATAGCATAGTCTTCAATATTTAAAGAAAAACCTTCGCTTGTATCTGTATCTGTGTTTGTTGTTGTGGTTTCTTTTTCCTTAGAAATAGCATAATTAGCATCGCCAAATTTGTTAACTTTTAAATTTACAAGCGCTTCATTTACATAAATAGAATTTACAATTATTGGACCTTCGTCTGCCTTTTTAAAGAGTTCTTTTATAGACATATCAAAAGAAATTGTTTTTATGCTTGCTAGTGTTTCATCTTTAAAAGGCTCAAAATTGGTTATTTTTAACTCATCTACGCTCACATTTGCTTGCGGAAAACTGCTTAGAAAACTTAAACTAACGTCTGCAAACTCAACTTTAGCATTCACATTATCATTAATAAAATTACTAACCATATCTTTTATTTGTGATTGAAAAATAAATGGCGCTACCAATAAGAATATTACTATAATTAATAGTGTGATACCTGTAATTTTTAATATTTTCTTCATTTAGTATTTTTTCATTTTCGAATTTAAACAGAATTTATTTCAGTAAAAACTATAATCTTAATATTTGTAATTTCTATATATACGCAATATTGAGTCTAAAAGTTGGAACTAATTAATAATTTAAGACAAATTTATAATAATTCGATTTCTTAATTAGTTTTTAGGTTAAAATGCTCATTAAACAACATGAAATTAAAATAACATATCAAATAAAACGGCTTTTAGTAAATGCAAAATTCGTTAATAAGTTCTTTGGGTAAATATAAAGTAAACCATTTACTTTTAGTTATTTTGCTGTCTAGTTTAAAATGGAATTACAAAAAGTTTACATATCTATAGGAAGTAATAAAGGTGACAGATTTAAGAATTTGCAAGCTGCTGTAGATGCTATTCATTTAGAAATAGGAACTATTAAAATAATTTCAAAAGTTTTTAAAACAGAAGCTTTGGGTTTCGATGGAGACTTTTTTTTTAATACATGCTTACTAGTAGAGAGTTCCTTAAAACCTAACAAACTTTTAAAACTGTTATTAGCTATAGAAACTAATTTAGGAAGAATTAGAACTAAAAAAGAAGGCTACCAATCGAGAATTATAGATTTAGATATTTTATTTATAGATAAAAAACTAATCGATACAAAAACGCTAAAAGTACCACATCCAGAATTACACAAACGTAAGTTTGTTTTAGAACCTCTTCATCACATTGCATCTAAATTTAAGCATCCTACTTTAGAAAAGGAAATTTATGTTTTATTAGAAGATTGTGAAGATAAAAGTATTTTAGAACCTGTAAATATTTGGTTAAAAAACCCAAGTAAATCACACGATTTTTCAAAGTATAATTACATTGCTATAGAAGGTAATATTGGAGCAGGAAAAACAAGTTTAGCAACAAAAATAGCACAAGATTATAACGCAAAACTTATTTTAGAACGTTTTGCAGATAATCCATTTTTGCCAAATTTTTATAAAGATGCCCAACGTTATGCCTTTACTTTAGAAATGTCTTTTCTTGCAGATCGTTATCAGCAAATTAGTGACGATTTATCGCAACTAGATTTGTTTAAAGATTTTATAGTTAGTGATTACGATATTTTTAAGTC
>NZ_JALZVX010000126.1 GCF_023299985.1 Lacinutrix sp.
CAAGTAATGTTTTTTTATTTCTACTTAAAGGAATTTCGTAAGAGCCAACTTCAACATTTTTACTGTTAAATCGGTCAACTTTATCCAAATTCACAATGTAGGATTTGTGAATTCTTAAAAACTTACCTTCTGGTAATTCACCTTCAAACGCTTTCATTGTAGATAAAACAACAAGAGAAGTGTCTTCGGTTACTAATTTTACGTAATCACCAAGTGCTTCAATCCACTTAATGTCTTTAATATATACTTTACGTTTTTTAAGGTTACTTTTTACAAAAATATGTTCACCTTCAGTTTCGTTAAAGTCTAATTTAAGTTTATGCTGTTCTAAGGATTTATCTACTGCTTGGTTAAAGCGTTCGCGATTTATTGGTTTTTGTAGGTAATCTGTCGCATCATAGTTAAATGCTTTAAAAGCATATTCTGTTTTTCCAGTAACAAAAATAATTTGTGGTTTGTTATTTAACACGTCTAATAGTTCAAAACCATTAAGTACTGGCATCTCTATATCTAAAAAGATAAGGTCTACCTTGTGCGTGTTCAAACCGTTTTTTGTTTCTAAAGCACTGCTGTATTCAGCGATGAGATTTAAGGATTTATTGTTCTCAATTAGTTTAACTATTGAAAGTCTTTGTATTGCTGAATCATCAACCACTACACAATTTAGAGTCATAGCATTTGGTTTATTTGGGTTACTTATTGTTTTAATTCTCGACAATGTTACGAAAAATTCGGATTAAAACCAAAAAACATCGCTTAAATGTAAATATTAACATTTTATTTAGATTTAATTTAACGCTACTATTGTGCTAAAACTTTAATTAAGAAAGTATTGTATGTTTTAATAAAAAGAGTTATTTTTGCACTCATTTTTAACACAAATAAATTAGATTTTTATGAATCATTACGAAACTGTTTTCATCTTAAATCCCGTTTTATCTGATACTCAGATAAAGGAGACAGTAAAGAAGTACGAAGAATTTCTTACCTCTAGAGGAGCAAAGATGGTATCCAAAGAAGATTGGGGACTGAAAAAGTTAGCTTACCCAATACAAAACAAAAAAAGTGGTTTTTACCATTTATTCGAGTACACCGTAGATGGTGAACACATTAATCCTTTAGAAGTAGAGTTTAGACGTGATGAGCGTTTTATGCGTTACTTAACTGTAGCTTTAGACAAGCACGCGATTTCGTGGGCAGAGAGAAGAAGAGTTAAATTAAAAGCAAAAGCATAATTATGGCATCTATAGAACAACAAGCAAAAGGAAAAAAAGAAGGTGAAATTAGATATTTAACACCTTTAAATATAGATACGAACAAACAGAAAAAGTATTGTCGTTTCAAAAAATCTGGAATCAAGTATGTAGATTACAAAAATCCAGACTGGTTAATAGGTTTCATTAACGAACAAGGTAAAATTTTACCAAGACGTTTAACAGGAACATCATTAAAGTATCAAAGAAAAGTATCTGTAGCAGTAAAAAGAGCGCGTCATTTAGCGTTATTACCTTATGTAACAGATTTATTAAAATAAAATAGTCATAACAATGGAACTTATATTAAAACAAGACGTTGAAAATTTAGGATTTAAAGACGATGTTGTAACGGTTAAGAACGGTTATGGTAGAAACTTTTTAATTCCTACAGGTCACGCTGTATTAGCTACATCTTCTGCAAAGAAAGTATTAGCCGAAAACTTAAAGCAACGTGCATTTAAAGAAAAGAAAGAAATCGATGAGGCTAATGCAATTGCAGAAGCTATTAAAGGTTTAGAAATTAAAATCGCATCTAAAACTGGTCAGGGAGACAAGTTATTTGGTTCTGTAAACAACATTAATGTTGCAGAAGCTTTAGCAAAAGAAGGTCATGCTATAGATAAGAAATTTATCTCAGTAACAGGTGGAAATGTTAAACGTATAGGGAAGTACGATGCTTCTGTTCGTTTACACAGATCAGTATCTGCAGACATTCAGTTTGAGGTTGTAGCGCAAGCTTAAGATTTTAAATCATATAATACAAAACCGTTTGGAGCTACTCTAAACGGTTTTTTTAATTTTATCGCTTTCGCGGAATTACCAATGAAAAAACATTTATACGTTATACTACTATTAATATTTGTAGTGTCTTGCAAGAACAATACTTCTGATACGAATCTTTCATCTGAAGCAGATACACAAACCACTAAAAAGTCTGTATTAATTGAAACTTTTAAATACAAAGCAGATGCAGCACCAATTATTAGTGTACATCGTGGTGGAAAAAGTATTGAAAACTATCCAGAAAACTGTTTAGAAACCTTGCAATATGTAAACGATAGTATTCCAGCTATTTTTGAGATAGATATAGCAAAAACCAAGGACAACCAATTAGTATTGTTGCACGATAATACTTTAGAGCGTACAAGTACTGGAACAGGAAAATTAACAGATTACACGTACAAAGAATTACAAGCTTTTAATTTAGAAGACGATTTTAATAATGAAACAGCTTTTAAAATCCCATTGTTTATAAACGTTCTAAAATGGGCTAAAACAAATAATGTAATATTAACTGTAGATATAAAACGTAGTGTAGCTGTAGAAACAGTTATAGACGCTATTAGAGCCGAAAAGGCAGAAGATGTTTGTGTTATTATTACTTACGATTTAAAACAGGCTCAAAAAGCCTATAATTGGGCTCCAGAGTTTTTGTTATCTGTTTCTGCTAGAAATGAAAAGGAATTGAACTGGTTATTACAATCTAAAATTCCAACAGAAAACATGTTAGCCTTTACTGGAACACGTATAAGTGAAAACGGATTCTATAAAAAAGTACAGTCTTATGGTATAAAAACCATATTAGGTACTTTAGGAAATTTAGACAAGCAAGCAAAATCTAAAGGAGATGTGTCCTATAAAGTATGGCAAGAAAAAGGAATAGATATTTTTGCTACAGATAGACCATTCGCATCAGCAAAAGCATTAAATATTAAGAAATAAAATAATAAAAGTTTTCGCATTCGCGGAAATGAAAAAATATAAATTTTTCATGAATCCGTTTACGGAAACCATTTTTCTTTAGTGAAATAAAAATACAAAATGAAATATTCAAGACTTACAAAAGAACAATTTGAAGAGTTAGAGAAAGAGTTTATTAATTTTTTGGCTACACAATCTATAACAGGAGAGGAGTGGATTAATTTAAAAGCTAACAAACCAGAATTAGCAGAAGTGGAACTTGACGTTTTTAGCGATTTAATTTGGGAAGGTGTTTTAAACCAAACCAAATACTTAGAGCATATATCACCAAAAGACATTCACTTATTTGCTTTAAACGAAGACCACATGCATCTTATTGGTATAAAGGTTAAAGAAGAAGTAGACTTAACAACTACTAAAGGTTTTAGCTGGTTACGTGCAAACTTAATGCATGATAATGTAGAATTTGTTCAAGCAAAAAAGGACTACACAGAAGATAAAAACTTAGATAAGTTTACATTAATACAACAAGGTTCTGGTATTACAAAAGGTCAGTTATATGAGTATATGTCTAAACTTATAAACTAAAAAATTACTGTCATTGCGAGGAAGTATGACAAAGTAATCTGTTGACGTTTAAGGATGTATTTAAAATGTATTTCCAATTCAAGAGATTGCCACGCTTTTTTTTTCTAATGAAAAAGCTCGCAATGACGATTAATATTATATATTTTTGTTATTCCTACGAAGGCAGGAATCCACCAAAAAGTAACGTCACTTCGAGTAATTTGTGAAGCATGAACAAATTGTATAGAGAAGACATTAAAAAGATTCCTTTTTTGCAAAGGAAAATATTATGGCACAAAAACCAAGCATACCCAAAGGAACAAGAGATTTTAATCCAGAGCAAGTTGCAAAACGCAACTACATTTTTAGTACTATAAAATCTCATTTTCAGACTTTTGGATTTCAACCTATAGAAACACCAAGCTTCGAAAATAGCGACACGCTAATGGGAAAGTATGGTGAAGAAGGTGATCGCTTGATTTTTAAAATTTTGAATAGTGGTGATTATCTTGATGATTTGATTAATTGTCTTAATTATTTTGTTTTAGATGTATCTCTGATTTTACAAGAGTATATTAAATCAAGCCCAAGAAAAAGTGTCGATGTTTTTGAAATAGAAATGAAAAATCAAATTTTAAAATCATCTCTTAAAGCAAACAAAATTTTATCAAAAAAAAAGGTCTCAGTTGAAAGATTTTCTGAAGATTTATTACCATTAATAAAGAAAAGAAGTGGTTATAATCAAGATAATACTGAAGATTTTTTAAATATTAATAGAGAAGGATTAATTCATTTTTCAACTTTAGTAATTGGTGATTTTTTTAATCAATTAAAACCTAAATATTTAACAGAATGGTTGTCTGAAAAAGCCCTACGCTACGACCTTACAGT
>NZ_JALZVX010000127.1 GCF_023299985.1 Lacinutrix sp.
CATAGGCTTTTTCCCATAACTCCTAAACCAAATAATCCAAATTCCGAAGTCATTTTTAATTCGTTTTTTATCGTTTTTATAATATGCTCTGGTGTTAAGGTAATATCAATCTTCAAAGCATTTTTAGGTACTTCTAAAGTATCAAATTGGGATTTTAATAATTCCGAAGGCATAAAATGACCTGTTCTACTATTTAGTCTTTTAAAAATCTGATCGAAGCTTCCAGATAAATGCACCCATTTTGTTTGACTTTGGATAGTCTCACTTAATGTATCGCGATACTTTTGCTTTAAAGCAGAACAAACTATAACGCAACTATTCTTGCTAAGCTCCTTTTTTGCTAATTGATTTAAAGTTTCTAACCAACCTTGTCTATCATCATCATTTAAAGACTGACCATTAGACATTTTTTTTATGTTACTTTCAGGATGAAAGTCGTCTCCATCAAAGAAAGGTATGTTTAAATCTTCAGCTAATAATTTTCCAATAGTACTTTTTCCGCATCCGGAAACTCCCATTATGAATATTACTTTTTTCAATGCTGAATATTATATTTTTGGTTCTGTTCCTGAACTTAATGTACCTTCTTTAAACCAAACCTCAGCATAACTTCCGTTAGCATATTGTTTTACAATATCACCTCCATAAATTTCAGATTTAGTGCTTTTAGCGTTAGCTTGGTTATAAGCACCTTGTTTGAAATAATTGATTTCGCCAGCATAGGCAATTTCACGTTCAACACCACCACCTTTATCTCTATTTGCGTACACTTTTAAAACTTGTTCAGGAATATCTTTTCTTGTAGCAAATTCTGACTGTATCAAACTCTTTGTAAATTTAATAGTTTCATGACCTTCACTTATAAATGTGAGATACATGATGCCTTTATAAATATTTACTTCGTAACTAAACTCTTCACCTAAAGCAATACCATTTTCAGGCTCTTTTGGATAGGTTTCTGAACTTTCTCCAACAACAGAGAAATTATGTCCCCAAACGGCTGTTGAATAATCAAATCTTCCAATATTATCTCCTTCTGTATTAATTTCATAATTCCAAAAAACAGAGCCTTTTGTGTGACCTGGAAATTTTTTATAATAGATTTTTAAAGGTTCGTTTTCATGACCTTCATGACTATGAATTTGTCCAATTACTACAGAATATGAAGATGCTTTAGTAGCATCTCCTGTAGTTGACACATGCTGTACTTTTAATGTTCCAGTTAGTTTTCCACCTGTTTCAGGTATCCAATGTGCTTTTTGGCCAAGTTCTGTTCTTGTATTACTAGAAGTTCTTGACGTAATCCCAGAGTTTGGTGTTTTGTAGACTACCCAATTTGTCTCATTTTCATTTTCGACATAGAAAAAATCTTTTTTCTGGTAATTAACTAGATCTTCAACGTGTGTTCCATCTCCTAAAAGAATTTTCCATTCGTCCATAAATGGAAGTACGTTGCTTGGATATATTGTTACCTTTTCTGTTTCGTTTTTAACCGTTTCCTCTGGATTAGTTTTAGTCTCGTTTTTACATCCAACCATCAATAAAAAGGTGAAAATTGTAAATAGTGTTTTTTTCATGTATTTGGTTCGTTTTAGAGTTTAAATTAGTAAAACAGTGTCTGAACTAAGTTTTCTTCCGTCTTAATCTGTCCTGAATTAGTTATTGAATTTTCTGATTCTACATTATTTTTTGCTCCCCAAAGAATAGAAACAAACTTTACCTTATTGTTTTTAAATGTGTTATTGTTGATATTCACATTCACAATACCATTGTGGTTGAACAGTCTTTTATTTTTCTCTTTTGCACCACAATTAGTAAACGTACTGTTAGACACTAATAGATTTCCACCAATTGTAGACTCATCATATCCACCTCTATAATAATCAATAACATTTTGTTTTACGTTGTTGAAATTACAATTGTTTATGGTTAAATATTCTGTATTATAATCACCTCTATCGTTTGTCTCTTCAGATAATTCTATGCCGTTTTCACAATTTGAGATAGTCGTTTTATCAAAAGTAACACGTTCTGAAAAGGATTGCTTATATACTCTTAAAACATAATTAAAATCGCTTATTTCAGAATTTAAAACTGTTAATCCAAAATGATTAAACATATTCTCTTTTAAACTCGCAAAAGCATAATTTGAATTATTTCCTTTTAAGATCATATTATTTACTGTCAGTTTTCCGTAAGGTTGTAAAGAAAACAATGGTGTACTAGATGCTCCAGAAAAAACAAGTTGTGCTTTCCCGTTAGATTGAATAGTAAGCGTTTTATTTATTACTAAAGATTTTGAAATTGTATAAACACCTTCTGCTACTGCGATAATATCTCCATTACTTGCAGCATTTATTTTAGTTTGTAATTCTTCTGCTTTAGTTACAGTATGAGTTACTAGATCTTTAGTTTCAATTTCGTTAGAATACCAAGACGCACCATATTTAGACTTATCTAAAATATTAGGATTAGCAATATCTACTCCTACAACTGCACCTATACTTTTACTGTCTTTTCTAGAGTTGCCAAATAAGTCTTTTTCAATAGTGTTAAAATCAAATCCATTAAAAGCTTCAACATCACTTGAAATTCCTGTTGGAAGCATAATGTTATCTGATACTTTTTTCAACTCTAGAGAGGTAGCAGTAATTCCTTCATTAAAGTTATTAAACTCTACACCTTTATTATCTACTATATTATTTTTAAATGAAACACCATCTGCTTTATCGTTTTCTACTACAAGGCCTTCATATCCTTTTTCATTATAAATAATATTATTAGCAACAGTTGTTCTAATTGCTCTTGCAGAACGGATTTCAGATTTTGGTAATACATTTGCTTGCGCAATGTTTTGCCCAACACCAAATTGCCATGGTGCACTACAATTAACATACGTGTTATAAGCAACAACTACGTCTGTTACTTGGTTATAACGATTTAATGGTGATTTTGGAATACCGTTCATCACTGCCAATGGGCTTCTAAAGCTTTTTCCTTTTAAGTTGAAAAAATAATTATTGGTAACCCAATGTCCTGTATTAATAATACGAATTCCACCATATTGTTCATTTACGCCATCTCCAATAAAATAGTTACCATCGATGGTAACATAGTTTCCGTGACGAGTAACTACAGATCCTTCACTTTTATAAAATACATTATTCCTAATTTCATTGAAATTTGTTTTACTTGAGATTATTTCAACTTCTCCATTACATGCTTCGAACAAGTTATTTGCTATTGTAGTATTACCTGGTGACATTGATGTAAAGCTACTTCCTAACTGAATAGTTTCGCCTCTTGCTCCACCTTTTCTAGGTCGTGGACCGAAATGGTTATTTACAATTTTATGGTAATTTTTAATACTTTGAACTCCTTTTAAATCTACTCTTACAGTTGGTCCACCGTTTGTTTTTCCAGCGATGTAACAGTTACTTAATTCATTATGTCGTCCATAAAACTGAACCCAAAGATCATCATCATCACGTTGTAGTTTATTAAAGTCTACGATTACACAGTTTGTAACTTTACAATTATTTGCAATAGTGTTTGCGTCTAATCTAAAAGCGATTACGTTTTTGGATGGTGAATATCCATTTCTAAAATGCAAACCACTAACTTCTAGATATTCGCCACCAAAAGCTAGATTTGAAACACCCTCAATAAAAACTTCTCCTTCAGTTTCTGCTTTAATTGTTATTGGCTTGTCTTTAGTTCCTTGTCCTGTAAATTTAATTTCAACATCTTTCCAAACGCCATTTGTTAAAACTATATTATCTCCAGGTTCTGCATTTTTTATGGCTTCTTTTAACTCTTCGTTATTAGAAATTAAAACGTTATCTACTATTGTATTTTCTTTACAATTAAAGGCGAGTATTAGTATTGCGAAAGCTAAAAGTTGGTTTTTCATTCTTGTTTTTTAGTTATTAATAAGTAACGTTAAATTAGTAGTATTTTACTTTAGAAAAAGGCTTGCTTACAGTTAAGCTTGAATAATTTCCTACTTTAAAATAATTTTTAAAAATACCATTTTCCAAACTTATGGTACACACTAATTAAAAATTGGTTTACCAGACTGGTAAACCAAATATAAGATTAATTTTAATACTACTAAATAATTTGCTGCAAAGCTGTCAATATAAAATTGTAAACGTATTTAGTGAGGCATTACTAAATATAACTTTTTTAAACAGTTTAACAAAAAAAAACAAAACAGAAGTTTTAGCTTTGTACTCAAAGTGGGAATCGAACCCACACTTCCGAAGAAACTGGATTTTGAATCCAGCGCGTCTACCAATTCCGCCATTTGAGCAATTTCTGTACACAAAAATATATCTTTTTTTGTTAAATGCCTTAAAAATAGTGTTGATAATGCTTTATAGATAGAAAAATAATTCTAAATTTGCACCTCATTAAAAATAACGTGGTGTTTATCACTACTTTAAACATTTTTACGATGCCAAATACTAAGCCAGACGCAAAAATATTTTCAATAACGCAAAGTAAAGCTTTAGCCGAGAAAATTGCTACAGCTTATGGCGCAGAATTAGGAAACGTAATTACATCGACTTATAGTGATGGTGAATTTCAACCATCTTACGAAGAGTCAATACGTGGTTCTAGAGTTTTTATTATTGGATCTACCAATCCAAGTTCTGAAAATTTAATGGAAATGTTATTAATGCTTGATGCTGCCAAACGTGCTTCTGCTAGACATATTACAGCAGTTTTACCATATTTTGGCTGGGCAAGACAAGATAGAAAAGATAAACCTAGAGTTCCAATAGCAGCTAAGTTAGTTGCTAAAATGTTAGAAGTAGCAGGAGCTACTAGAATAATTACAATGGATTTGCATGCAGATCAAATTCAAGGGTTCTTTGAAAAACCAGTAGATCATTTATTTGCATCTACTGTATTTTTACCTTATTTAAAGGAGTTAAATTTAGATAATTTAACTATTGCTTCTCCTGATATGGGTGGAAGTAAAAGAGCTTATGCTTATTCTAAAGCGTTAGAAAGTGATGTAGTAATATGTTACAAACAACGCGCAAAAGCCAATGTAATTTCACATATGGAATTAATTGGAGATGTAACCGATAAAAATGTAGTTTTAGTAGATGATATGGTGGACACAGCTGGAACATTAACTAAAGCAGCAGATTTAATGATGGAACTTGGTGCATTAAGTGTTAGAGCAATATGTACACACCCAATATTGTCTGGTAATGCTTACGAAAGAATAGAAAATTCGAAATTAGAGGAATTAATAGTAACAGATTCAATTCCGTTAAAACAAGAAAGCAAAAAAATTAAAGTTATAAGTTGTTCAAATTTATTTGCTGAAGTAATGCATAATGTGCATTTTAATAAATCTATAAGTTCTAAGTTTTTAATGTAGCTTTTTAGTTATACAAATTAAGTTTATTAATAATTAAATATAAATAATAAAAATGAAATCAATTACAATCAACGGATCTCAAAGAGAAAGCGTAGGCAAAAAAGCAACAAAAGCCTTACGTAATGCTGGTCAGGTTCCTTGCGTACTATACGGAGGAGACAAAGCAGTTCATTTCTCAGCAGCTGAATTAGCATTCTCTAAATTGGTGTACACACCTAATGCGCATACAGTTGTAATAGAAATAGAAAGCGAAGGTACTTTTAATGCTATTTTACAAGATATTCAATTTCATCCTGTAACAGATAGAATTCTACATGTAGATTTCTACCAACTGTTTGATGATAAAGAAATTACTATGGAAATTCCAGTAAATTTTATTGGTAACCCTAAAGGTGTAAGAAATGGTGGTGTTTTGCGTAAAAACAACCGTAGCCTAAGAATAAAAGCTTTACCAGGTAATTTACCAGATTATATCGATGCTAATATCGAGGAAATGAAAATTGGTGATAAACTTTACATTAGTACTTTAAAAAATGAAGCTTACACATTTATGCACCCAGAAAATGGAGTTGTATGTTTAGTAAGACGTTCTAGAGCAGCAATTGTTGTAGATGAAGAAGAAGGTGAAGAAGGAGCTGAAGGAGATGCTCCAGCAGCCGAACCAGCAGCAGAATAAATAATTTATTCCATAAATAATACTAAAGCATTCTGAAATATTCAGGATGCTTTTTTATTTTTACTCAAAAAGAAATTTCAATATGTTAAAACGACTTCGAAAATTCTTTAGAATAAGTACCGAATCAAGTACTATTGAAAACACAGATATTATGAAAAAATTCCTGATTGTTGGCTTAGGAAATATTGGCGAGAAATACGAGCATACACGCCATAATATTGGTTTTAAGATTCTAGATTATTTCGCTAAAAAGGAAAACCTAAATTTTGAAACACAAAAACTAGGAGACATCACAACTTACAAACTTAAAGGCAGAACTTTTATTCTACTTAAACCAAGTACTTACATGAACTTAAGTGGAAAATCATTACACTATTGGT